>NZ_OMPH01000003.1:0-1312 GCF_900312795.1 Ruegeria sp. AU67 | reverse complement strand
GACGAAGACAGCTATGCAAAGGTTGTTTGCTGCAAAAACTGGTAGGCGTGGAGCGGTAAGATCGTGAATTTTTCGGTTTATTGGATTGCTCAGAAACTTCGATTTTTTGCGGTTTTCGCAATAGCTTTGGCCTCTGTGCTGACAAATGCTCGTGCAGATGTCGCTGCATGGTTGTTGATGGACGCTGATAATGGTCGTGTTTTGGAGCAGAACGGTGCTTTCGACCGCTGGTACCCTGCTTCGCTTACGAAGATGATGACCGCATATATTGCCTTCAAGAGTATCTCTCAGGGTGAGATGGCCATGAGCGATATGGTGATGGTTTCTCAAAACGCACTCAACCAGCCACCAAGCAAGATGGGGTTTAAGGTCGGCACGACAATCACGCTCGATAATGCCTTGAAGATGATCCTTGTGAAATCGGCCAATGATATTGCAGTGGCCGTTGCTGAGCGGGTAGGCGGCACTGAAGAAGACTTTATCAACGAGATGAATGCGACTGCGCGTCGGCTAGGAATGTCGCATACCAGTTTCGTCAATCCTCACGGTTTACCAGATAATCGACAGGTCTCATCTGCGCGTGATATGGCGCTGCTTGCGAGTGCACTGTGGAACCAATTTCCGCAGTATCGCTCTTACATGAGCCATCCGGGAATTAGATTTGGCCGGAGAACATTTCGGTCCGGAAACAGGGATTTCCTTCTGCGTACTGATGGCGCAAATGGCTTAACCACTGGATATATCTGTAATTCTGGTTTCAATGTTGCGACTTCTGCAACGCGGAATGGAAGAACAGTTATTGCTGTTGTTTTGGGGGCGGCTTCCAGTTTAGAGCGCTCAGCCTTTGCTAAGAAGCTCATTGATAGCGGTTTCAAGAAGACAGCAGGAACGAAGCTTACTGCGTTCCGCGGAAGTGGGAATATCAACCCACCAAAAGACCACTACTGTAAGCGCAATGCTAAGCCAACGGCTCAACAGCTCGTTGATCGCTTTGGGACAAAACGTGGCTCTGCCAGCATGATGGCTTATGCTGATGCGGCCAGTCCGAGCCCACGAGACTCCTGAGCATCTCGTATGCCGTCTTCTGCTTGAAAAAAAAAAAGAAATTGGCCCGATGCACGCCTATGTCGAGGCTGCGCAGCGTATGCTGTCTCTTATACACATCTCCGAGCCCACGAGACCGTACTAGATCTCGTATGCCGTCTTCGGCTTGACCACAACCACACAATCTTACTGTAACCTATTACTTCCATCCTTGACTTATACTCATGACGTACCTATATCTATCTCTCCAACCAAACACCATCCAACA
>NZ_OMPH01000014.1:0-3554 GCF_900312795.1 Ruegeria sp. AU67 | reverse complement strand
AACATCGGGCCAAATCTGTTCCATCAATAACGCACAGTTTCGTGGCTGATCTCGATGCCGCGCTCGTGCAAAAGATCTTCAACATTGCGAAGCGAAAGCGGAAACCGAACATACATCATGACGGCCAACCGTTTCCGTCGCGCGTTTAGCCAAGCGCTTCAGACAAGCCTCCTGACTCAACTTGTCCAACTTCCACAAGATTTTGACTAGGTGCCAAAAGAAACAAAACGCTGGCTCGCCAAATTGAGGGGCACAAGCGGCCAATTGAGCCGCCGCACCATCAACAAAACTCGGGGCTATGATGCGATCTCGTCCAAACAAACTGTCAACGCAGTTCGGTCAGGTTTCTCCGACCGGACTTATCCCAATCCATCAAAAAGAACGCGGTAACTTTTTGTTTTCGCGCTCTTTGCCCGAAACATTCACCGCACTTCTTGCCGCAGGGTTCGTCACTTTCATCCTGTTGCCTCTCATCTCGGCCGCCGCACGCTCTGTCTCGGGTGACCTGGCCTTTCCAGTGGACTTAGTCTTCGCTCTCGGCATTTTTGCGGCCATAGCTGCCTTCGTGCTCAGAGGACAGACGCCACGAGCCTTACTCGGTCGCGGTTTGATATGCCTTGGGACGGCACTCATCGTTACGCCCGTGGGCCTGTCTGTTCTGTTCGCGTTTTACCTGTATGACTGGTTGGCAATCGTGACGGGTACGGCTGTTCAGCAGCCCGGAAACATCGCCGCATCCCTGTTTGGCGGCGTCTTCTTTGCCAATGCTCTCGTCTTGGGATTGGCCTTGGGAAGTGTATCCTTGCTAATTGGGCGCACGCTCATACTTGGGCGCTCAAAACCACTTCTCCCACCTTATGAACTTCAATCAGCGGCCCAACCGCTTTGCGATCGGTCACCATGAAATCGCATACCCAAAACCTCGCTCACAGCGACAATCAGGCGTTCGGAACGATGGATTCAGTTCATATATTTTGTCGCGCCGGACGAAGCTCGCGCGACTGTCCAAGAACGGTTGACCCACCCAGAAGGCGTTAAATTTGTTGGCGTGCCTACAATTTGAAAACAGCGAAGCAAGTCCTTGACCGCACGCAACCGGAATTGCTTCTGGTCGACGTAGTGCTTTAGGGCATGCGCAGCGCTGATGTTACTTCATACACGTCAACAACCCTGCCGGACTTCAGGATATTCGCGCTTATCCGAGACCGTGTGTATACCGAAACGATGTCAGTGGTGGATCGCTTTCCCACTTATGGTCAATCCTCCCAGCCGGACAGCAACCCCTGAACGTTCCTTCAGATCAAAAAAACGCCCTGTGTCATCAAAGGAAAAATATCGAGGCCGGTTTTGAATTACGTCAAAGGAGAGCGTTTGTTTGTGGCGAAGGCTAGGAAAAGTCCTGTCCGCTTCAAGATGACTTCTTCTGACAAGCCACACTAGAAAAACTTCCTGCATGCGACCTTCACCCCCAAGGGCCAGTCCTGGATGATGGTTTTGTGCTTCGAGGATTGCTGCTTCCATCGGCTGCGTTCGACTGCTGGGCTAGCATTCGCAACGCAGCTATCCGATTTGCCGTCGACGGGTGAGTTGAAAACAGCTTGTCACGTGAGTGCACATGAAGTGGATTGATGATGAACATATGTGCGGTCGCTGGATTTCGCTCTGCAGCGTCGTTGTCGATGCTTGCAGCTCCTTGCTGAATACGTTCGAGGGCAGACGCCAATGCCAGAGGTTGACCGCAAATCTCGGCGCCGACGCGATCGGCGGCGTATTCTCTTGTCCGACTAATGGCCATTTGGACCAAACCCGCAGCCAATGGCGCCAAGATCATCAGCGCAATGGTCCCCACTAGACCAACGGCACTATCCCGTCTTCCACCAAAGAACAGTGCGAAGTTTGCTAGCATCGTAATTGCACCCGCGAACGTGGCAGTTACGGTCATAATCGCAGTGTCATGGTTCTTGATATGTGCAAGTTCGTGCGCGACAACGCCCGCCAGTTCATCCCTTGTGAGGGTCTGCAGTAACCCCTTAGTGACGGCAACGGCAGCGTTGTTGGGATTGCGCCCAGTAGCAAATGCATTGGGCTGGGGTGTTTCAATCAAATACACAGCGGGCTTTGGCATGCCCGCGTTCTTTGCAAGATCCCCGACCATTTGAGACAACCCCGCATGGTCACCGGATGAAACTGGCCTTGCGTTGTGCATACCAAGGACCATTTTGTCTGAGTTCCACCAGGTAAACAGGTTCATGCCTGCTGCCAGCACCAATGCGAACAGCATGCCCACCGCTCCTGCCAGAAGGTATCCCAACCCCATGAACAAGGCCGTCATCGCGGCCATCAATAATGCAGTCTTCGTATAACCCATTCGAAGCAGACCTCTACGCGGCTCATACATGATGTGTGATCAATATGTTCATGTTGCAATGATTGTCGCCCCGATCTGCGGCAATGGGGGTTCTTACGCTGAGAAAATGGCGATTTCTCTTCGAACTAAAATAGAGATAAATCATTTAAATTCAATAATATGAACCTGAACCCTCACTAAAGATCGTGCTGCAATGTGTGAACAATCTTACTTTCAAGCAGTTGGGTTTCTGACAGTATAGACCAGTGTGTTTCAACAAGTGTTGTTGGTTAGAAGATGTATTTTACCAAGTTCGAAGAACCGTTTTGCGCGGTCTATGACATCCGCAAAGATGAGTTTGCCCGGAAATATCCGTTGCTGGACAATAGATCTGTTTATGCGCAGTGGAAGAAAGGTTCCTGGCAAATCACGCGAATAGGTGAGATCTGGAAGAGGACCGGAAAGGTTTTCTCTGTCCCATATGAAGGCATCGACGCGTACCCATCTTTTCAGTTCGCAGAAGACGGAACTCCGCTTCCTTTGATGCAAACTGTGTTAAAGGCGCTGCCGGCCGACATGACGCCTTGGCAACGAGCTTTTTGGATGACCTCCGCTAAGGCTGAACTTGAAGGAGGCAATCCCGCGAACTCCATTCAAACTGACGATAACCGTGTGGTCGACGTGGCAAGTAAATTCGGTGAAGATTTCCTCAACTAAATGAGTTTCCATCAAGGAAATTCGATTACAGATGTGATTTCCTGCCGATCTATTGCCGCCTCTAGCAACAGAGCCACAATACTTTATGTTGGCCGGCCTATCCAAGCCAGCGCCATGTTGGGCTTGAGCAAAATGACCTCGTCTCCGTGTTGAATTTGAAGAGAGTGCAACTGCGGAAGACTGCTTGCCCCATCATTCAGCGCCACCGTTTGTCCCCGCGCAGTGTGCGGATCAGCCATTGCGGTTACCGACAGAGACTTTCGGCGAGTAGTCATGGCATTCACTTGGAAGTCGACCTCCGAGTGTCCAAACACCTATGCAACGTCCCAGCACTTTTGTTCAAGATGAACGACAAGCCCCTCGAAACGTAAAGTGGGCTTTGAGGCATCAGGAAGCTTTGTTTGTACACTTGGCTGGCATCCTCACGTGTAGGAACTGTGGTAGACTGGCTCCGAGGACATTCTAGCAGGAGATCTCCCGGTGCTACCGA
>NZ_OMPH01000026.1:0-215177 GCF_900312795.1 Ruegeria sp. AU67 | reverse complement strand
GCCATAGGGCAGCAGATCAGCAGAATCGATGCCAATCTTAGCGCCAATTTCCTGAATAGGCTTCTTCTGCGCCTCGCGCGCAATTTCAATGTCCGATTTATAGCTCATTGGGCAAAACCCCCGGTTGAATTCCCTGCAAACCGGCGCAGCTGGGCCGGTGCTGGTCAATCCATACCGTTGTGTACAATCCCGATGGATAGAGATTCCGACATATTCATGCCATGAAACGGCGTAGCGTCATTTCACCGGTTTCAAATCGAAAACGCTTGACGCTTAGGGCGCCCAAGCCCGCTGATCTGGCACGAACAGGCTCATCTGGTCCCCCAACCGCAGCTGTCCGGGTCGTTCCACCCACGCGGTCACACCCCTTCGGCCCTGTGCTGCGGGCTTAAAGGACGCCCCGTACCCGGGTTGATCGGCTTCGATCTCACGCCCAGGAATGACGCAGGGACGGTTTTCCATATCCACGGTTATCGTGACACCGTCGCGGCCCTGCAAACGCGAGGATGGCGGAAGATGTGTAAAGTCCGGAATGCCGCGCAACAAGATGCTGACGCCCAGAAACGACGGGTCCAACCGATCCAGCCCCATCTCGTTGGCGGTGGAATCCATTTCCTCGGCGGACAGAACAGACAATTGGCGCACGTTGCGGATTTCAGTGCCTTGCGGATACAGATTCTTGACCCTGACACATGAGGCCCGGTTGAGACCCTCGTGCCGTTCGCCTTTGTCCCCTGAGAAATCCAGATCCAAAACATCGACCGCTTTGGCCCGGATTGAACCACCCGCGGGCACATGACCCAGCCAAACAACTTCACCCGTGAATTCTGTTTCTTGCAATACCGGCATTTGAAATCCCCTTCGGCTGCGGGCCGTCAAAATCGTACTAAAAGTCAGACCGGGCCAAATGAAAAGCTGAAAAGAAAAGACCCGGGACTTAGCCCGGGTCTGATTTCTTTATGCCGAAGGTTCCGGCTCCATCCCACCGTCGGGCGGGGTCTTTTTGACCTTTGTCTTGGGAATGGCCGTAACGCTGGGCGCGCTGCCCTCATCCGGCTTGTCACCCTCGTCATCACCATCGGTCGGCGATTCGCCATTCATGACACGCTTGATCTCATCCCCGGTCAGAGTTTCGTATTCCAGCAAGCCTTGCGCCAGACGTTCCCACTCCTCGATCTTGTCGGACAGGATCTTGTGCGCGCGCTCATAACCCTGCTGGATCAGGCGTTTCACCTCTTCCTCGATCAGCTCTTTGGTATGCGCTGAAACCGAGAAGCCAGCAGTGTTGCCCGAATAGCCATCATGCGCCTCGGCATAATCAATGTTACCGACTTTGTCAGACATACCCCAGCGCATCACCATGGCACGCGCCAACTGGCTGGCCTGCATGATGTCACCGGCGGGACCGTTTGAGACGTGGTCTTCACCGTATTTGATCACCTCGGCGGCTTTGCCTGCCATGGTCATGGCCAGCTTTTGCTCGCATTCGTCGCGGTGATAGTTCAGACGGTCCATTTCCGGCAACGACACCACCATACCCAATGCGCCACCGCGCGGAATAATAGTCGCCTTGTAGACCGGATCGCACAGCGGCAGCGACAAACCGACGACAGCGTGACCAGATTCGTGATAGGCGGTCTTTTCCTTCTGGTCTTGCGTCAGCACCATCGAGCGGCGCTCGGCCCCCATCATCACTTTGTCTTTGGCGTTCTCGAAGTCTTCCATGGTGACAAAGCGACGGCCAACGCGCGCCGCCATCAGTGCGGCCTCGTTCACGAGGTTCGCCAGATCAGCGCCCGAGAAACCCGGAGTACCACGCGCGATGATGCGCAGGTCGACATCGGGACCCAGAGGTGTCTTGCGCGCGTGCACGCCCAGGATCTTCTCACGGCCTTTGATGTCGGGATTGCCGACAGTCACGTTGCGGTCAAAACGACCGGGGCGCAGCAGCGCAGGGTCCAGAACGTCCTTACGGTTAGTGGCCGCCAGGATGATCACGCCTTCATTGGCTTCGAACCCGTCCATCTCAACCAGCAACTGGTTGAGCGTCTGTTCGCGTTCGTCGTTCCCGCCGCCATATCCGGCACCACGATGGCGACCCACGGCGTCGATTTCATCGATGAACACAATACAGGGCGCATTCTTTTTGGCCTGTTCGAACATGTCACGCACACGGGATGCACCAACACCCACGAACATCTCAACAAAGTCAGAGCCTGAGATGGTAAAGAACGGCACACCCGCCTCACCCGCAATCGCACGGGCCAGCAGCGTTTTACCGGTGCCCGGAGGGCCAACCAGCAGCGCGCCTTTCGGAATCTTGCCGCCAAGACGGCTGAACTTCTGCGGGTTGCGCAGGAATTCCACGATCTCTTCCAGCTCTTCCTTGGCCTCGTCGATGCCTGCGACATCGTCAAATGTCACGCGGCCATGCTTTTCGGTCAGCATCTTGGCCTTGGACTTGCCAAAGCCCATCGCGCCGCCTTTTCCACCGCCTTGCATCCGGTTCATGAAATAGACCCAGACACCAATAAGCAGCAGGAACGGCAGCAGCGTGATCAGGAACGACTGGAAACCGGATTGCTGCTGTTTCTCGGCGCGAACCGGAATGTTCTCGTCGATCAGCAGTTTGGTGACCTCGGCATCGCCGGGTTTGATGGTGACATAGTTGGCACCGCTTTGCGTGGTATAGCGAATCTGTTCGCCATCCAGGGTCACATTCTTGACTTCGTCGGCTTGAACGGCGGTTACGAAATCAGAATAAGTTCTTTCATTGCTCTGAAGTGTCCCGCCTGGTCCGCTGAACAAATTGAACAGTGCAAGGATCAGCAAAAACAGAACGACCCAGAAGGCGATGTTACGAGCGTTGCCCAAGGAAAGTCTCCCAAAAGATTTCGGCAGATGGGGGTCTGCCGGGTTGCTCTATAAAATAGAGATGATTCAAGGAGGTTCAATGCGATAAAAAAGAAGAATGAAACTCGGGCGTTCCGGGGGCCAATTCAGCCGTCCATCCATTCAACAATCTGGCGGTTGGAGCTGACACCAGTTCATCCCCCAGCCAAACAGAGGGTGAGGCCAACAAGACCTGACGTGGCTTACCCAAGTCCCGCCAAGCTGGAACCCTAGGCAGGCCTTGCTCGCCTAATGGTCGGATTTGTACACCAGCAGTCGAAGGTCCTGACAGAATCCAGCGTTTGTCCCACGGCTCGCCAGGGCGCGCGATTTCGCCCTGAACGGCGTTTAGCTCTCTGCAAATCCACGTTTTATTGACCTTTGGGACAAACAAACAGCCATTGATCGACGTAGCGATACCTTCTTCAACGGCCTTCACAGCCTGATCCACCGACGTTTGGCGTGGTGGATACCCCGCTCCGGCAATCCATGCGATGCAGCCGATCACAAGCCGGCGCTGGATTTCCTGCGGCAAAGACTGAAAGGCGGTGCGATCCAAGCAAACATCACCGGTTTCCACCACGGCGATTTTTCGGGCGGATTCCTGCGTAAAACGCTCCAACGCCTCACGCGCCTGCGCAAGGTTTTCTGCGACTCGGGTCAAAGAACTGGCCGTGATCCCCAAATCCTTGAGGTCAGACAAGGCCTGCCGTGCCTTGATCCGGTCAAACCGGAGGTCCTGATTCGAGGGATCTTCGATCCAGCCAACTCCCTCACCAGACAGATAGCCACGCAATGCTTGCCTTGTTATACCCAGCATCGGTCGCAACATCGTCACGCCATCCAATTCCCGTTCAACTGGCATGCCCGATAGGCCCGTAACACCAGCAGCGCGGCCCAGTCGCATCAGGAAGGTTTCGGCCTGATCATCCGCTGTGTGGCCTAACGCAATCGCGTGGATGTCATTATCGCCGGCCCATTCGGTCAACAGCCGATAGCGCGCCTGTCTGGCCTGATCCTGAAGGTTCCCCTGACCGGCCCACCCTGTCCATTTCAACGTTTGATGCGAGATACCCAAACGCGCGGTAAGCTCGCTCACCCCCTGCGCCTCGTCCGCGGATTCGGGGCGCAAACCGTGGTCAACGGTTGCCGCAAACAGCTTAACCTGCTCGTTTTGGGCAATATCATTCAATAGCAAAAGCAGGGCGACAGAATCGCCCCCGCCAGAGACAGCCACACCCATACGCGATGGAAGGGTTCGCGGCAAACGCGCCCGAATCTCGGCGCGCAGTTCTTCAGCGTTTTCGGTCAAGAACAGCCCAGGCTTGCCATTTCCTGTGTGGCATTGGTGGCCGAGGCCGAAGACGGGAACCGCACGCCCACCTCGCCCAGAGTGATGCAAGCCTGATCGGTCTGACCCAGACGCCCCAGCGCCGAGCCCAACTCAAACAGCGCCTCGGGTGCGAATGCACCTTCGGAATCGCCGGTAAAGCTGGCCAGAAAGGCCCGCGCGGCCTCACGCGTGTCACCGATCCCAACAAGCGCGCGCCCCCGCTTCAGGTTGGCTTCGGGGGCCAGCGGACTGCCGGGATACGAGGTTTCGAATGTGGCGAATTGCTCCGCTGCGGCCTGATAGTTGCCATCTGCTAGCGCTTGTGATGCGGCATCAAAGTCCGCGCGCTCACCCACTGCAAGTTCACTTTGCTCAGTCGGGGCCGGTGCCGTCGGGTTTGCTGGTGTTGCGGGGGCCGTAGCGGTGATTTCGGTTTCGCCACCCAGGGTCGACGTCTCGCCAAGCGTGCTGAGATCGCCGCCTTCCAGTTCCACCAACCGGAATTCCAGATCGCCGATCCGGTTGGTCCCGTCAGTGACGATGTTCTGCACACGCTGGTTCAACTGCTCGGTTTGCCGAGTCAGGCGCTGCAATTCAGCCTCAATGGCGTCAACACGTTCCAGAACGGAACTGCCAGCCAGATTGGGTGCCGGAGATCCGGTGGTTGAAAACTCGCGCTTGAGGCGCTGTATTTCGACGTGCAGCACCGTCAGCTCCTGTCGGATATCCGCCAGAGTTTGCTGATCCTGTGCACTTGCCACGCCTGCGGTCGCCATGACCGCAGCCAGAACCCATCCTGCAATTCGCATCATCTTACCCCAAAGTTGAACCGGTCAGAACCGTCACCGCTCGGCGGTTTTTGGAATAGCATTCCTCGGTGCTGCAAATCTCGATCGGGCGTTCCTTACCGTAGCTGACAGTAGTCAAACGGTTACCCGCAACGCCGCGGGAAATAAGGTATTCACGCGCCGCGTTTGCACGTCGCGCGCCCAGAGCGAGGTTATACTCTCGAGTGCCTTGTTCGTCCGCATGCCCTTCGATCGTGGCGACGAAATCAGTGTTGGCCAGCAGCCAGTCTGCCTGCCCCTGCAAAATCGTCTGTGCTTGCGCGGTCAGGGTCGATTGATCGACCTCAAACAACACGCGGTCCCCCACGGTTTGCTGGAAATAGGCTGGAGAGCGGGGATCGCTGGGCGAACCCGGCAGGATCGAACCATTACCCCCTGCGCCACCGCCCAATGCCGAAGGATCGTTGTTGGTGCAAGCGGCCATTATGCCCAACGCGCCCAATGCTATGACTTTGCCCAATACATTCATTTCAGGTGCCTCGTCGTTTTATTGCTTTATTGCTGTCTCTGTTATCACAGTGCAGGAAATATGTGAACTTTTCCAACCCCCTGCCCCGATCACTTCTGCAGTGGTCCCCAGGATGGATCGCTGCCACCATCCGGTGTACGCACCGGGCGCAGGTTCCGACCCGAGATATCCACCGAATACAGTGTCGCCCGACCGCTTGCGCCCTGCGATTCACGGGTGAACATGATGACGCGACCATTCGGCGACCATGTTGGCCCTTCATCCAGGAAGGACGAGGTCAGCAGGCGTTCCTCGCTGCCATCCGTCCGCATAACACCGATATGGAACCGACCCTTGTTCTGCTTGGTAAAGGCGATCAGGTCCCCACGCGGCGACCAGACAGGTGTGCCATAACGCCCCTGCTTAAAGCTGATGCGGGTCGCCTCTCCGCCATTTGAGGGCATGATGTACAATTGAGGTGTGCCAGAGCGGTCGCTTTCAAACACGATCTGCGACCCATCCGGAGAATAGCTGGGCGCAGTCTCAATGGCAGGTGTGTTCGTCAGCCGCACGCTTTGCCCCGAGGCCAGATCCATTTTCCAAAGGTCCGTGTTGCCGCCCTGAATCAACGAATACAGAATGGAACGGCCGTCGGGCGAAAAGCGTGGCGAAAAGCTCATGGTGCCGTCTTGTGTCTTCAATTCGGTCCGTTTGACGCGATCAACGTCCAAAACATAAATGCGCGGCTGACCGGTTTCATAGCTTGTGTACAACAGCCGATCGCCCGAGGGCGAAAAGCGTGGCGCCAGAACAATCGCGGCGCTGTCGGTGAGGTACTGAACGTTCGCGCCGTCGTAGTCCATGATTGCCAGCCGTTTCAGACGCTGGTTCTTGGGGCCGCTTTCGGACACAAACGCGACGCGGCTGTCAAAGTAACCGCTCTCGCCGGTCACTCGGGTGTAAACCTGATCGGCCACTTTGTGTGCCATGCGCCTCCAGCCATCTGTGGTGCCGGAAAACTGCAGACCATTGCCCAATTCCTGACCCGAGAATACGTCCCAAACGCGAAATCGCACCGTTAGCCGTTTGCCCGAGACATTGACTGCCCCCGTCACTAGGGCTTCAGCATTGATGGCCTTCCAATCGGCAAATTGCACAGGGGCTTCGAAACTGCTGACCCGACTGATGAACGCGTCTGAAGAAATTTCACGGAACAGTCCGGTTCCCGTCAGATCCGCCGCTACGACGCGCGATAAGTCGTTTGCGTATTGTGTGGCTGCTGGCCCGTCGGGCACGAAATTTGGCACCGCAAAAGGCAGGGGTTCGATAATCCCCTGATCCAGCTCAAGACGCAACGGTCCGCTTTGTGCATACACAGGCGCCGCCAAAATTGTCAGGCCAAGCAACAGGCTGGTCAGAAATCTCATCATTTGATCCGCATCCTCTCGGGATTGAATGTAATCTCAATATCCCGCCATTGTTCGTATTTGTCAGCAGGCAGGGTGTATCCTTTGGCCCCGCAGCGCAAAATCGCTCGCCGGGCGGCCTCGTAGGCTTGTCTTGCAGACGCGTCAGTCCCGCCGGAACTGTCGATCATTTGCAGTGTACCGCCGAGCACCTTGCCATCTGGTGTCAGCGAGAACCCGACCACAACGACCGTTTGCAGTGCGTCCGTGGACAGGGAACCAACGTTCCAGCACTTCGACACAGCTAGTCGCATAGCATCCTTCTCACCCGCAGTCAGGGGTGGACCAGACGGCTCGCTGCTCTGCCCCAGCGCCTCGGCCAGTGCGTCGTTGATCGCGGTTTCATCACTTGGCGCGGGCTCTGGTTCGGTCGGTTCTTCGGTCTCGGCCACTTCGGGTTGCGCCGGCGGCGTCGGCCGGTTCGGTCGCACCAGCGGGCGCGGAGAGCTGTGCGGCGCATATTCCTTGGCTTCTTCCGCCTCGGTCACGATTTCATCCGTGGCCTCTTCGGGTGCCGTTTGATCCTGCTGTTCTTGCTGAGTTTCAGCTCCCTCGTCCAGCGATACAGCCGGGGATTCAATATCATCTGGCGTGGCCTCGGGCGGCGGCGGCGCGACAGGTTCAGGCGCTACTTTATCCGCAGGCCGCGGCTGTGCCTCGGGCCCTGGCGGGGTGGGCAAAACGACGGCCTCGGGTTCTGGGGGGACCAATTCGGGGGGCTGTTCGATCACGACCGGTTCAGGTGGGGGGGGCAGCGGTTCTGGCTCCAGCTCAGGCTCTGGTTCACTTGGTTCTGAAACTTCTGAAGTCGGAGGTTCCTCTTCTACCGGCTCAGGGGTGGGGATTTCCTCCTCAGGTGTGTCGGGCTGTTGCAGGGCGGTTGGCGTCGGCAACTCGGGTGCCTCACTCTGTGCCGTAAGTGCTGCGAACTGTTCGGCAGAAATCACCGAGATATCCTGAACAGGCATAGGCAATGGTTCGGACCGGAAGGTGCCGCCAAACAGAGCCCACGAAATCAAACTGACATGGGCAATTGCCGAGATCTTGGTGCCGGTATCCACCGCGCGGCCTCACTCTCCACCATCGTCCAGCGCAGGACCGCCGGTGTCAGTCACCAGCCCCACATTGGAAAACCCACCTGCATTCAGCGCACCCATAACCTGCATCACCTGCGCGTAAGGGATCGCACCATCCGCGCGCAGGAACACCCGGTCACTGCTGCGTTCTGCCGCAATGGCGCGCAGCTTGCCAATCAACTCTTCGCGGGCAACATCGGTGGTTTGAATCTGAACGCGCCCTTCTGCAGTCATCGTAACCGTCAGCGGTTCTTCGTTATCGCCCGGCAACGCGCTTGCCGCCGTCTTGGGCAGGTCCACCGGCACGCCAACAGTTAGCAGCGGCGCCGCCACCATAAAGATAATCAGCAACACCAGCATGACGTCTACAAACGGTGTCACGTTGATTTCAGCCATCGGCTGGGCGCGCCCGCGACGACGGCCGCGTCTGCGCCCGTTCCCGCCTCCATTCTGCTGAACCGCCGCACCCATCTTAGCTGTCCAACTGACGAGACAGGATGGTGGCGAACTCGTCGGCAAAAGCCTCGTAGCCACCCACGATCCGATCACTGTCTGAACTGAGCTTGTTGTAGAAAATTACCGCCGGGATCGCAGCCAACAGACCCAGGCCCGTGGCCAAAAGCGCCTCGGCAATGCCGGGTGCCACAACGGCTAGGTTGGTGTTTTGCTGCTCGGCAATCTCGATAAAAGCGTTCATGATGCCCCAAACGGTCCCGAAAAGGCCGATGAATGGCGCGGTCGAGCCGACCGTCGCCAAAATGGGCAAACCTTTTTGCAGTGTCTCGGACTCTTTGGCGATCGCGACATCCATGGAACGATCAATCCGCGCAGTGGCCCCCGCGATCAGCCCGCCATCCGTTCGGTGCGACCTGCGCCATTCGATCATGCCAGCGGCGAAAATCTTCTCGGAACTGCCGTCGGGCTGCGATCCGATATGTTCGAACAGCTCATCCAGCGGGTTGCCGGACCAGAAGGCCTCGTCAAACACCTGCGCCTCGCGGCGGGCCGCGCGATAGTTGATCAATTTCTGAATGATAATCGCCCAAGACCAGATGGATGCAGCGATCAGCATCAACATCACCAGTTTGACGACAAAGGTCGCGCGGGCATACAGCCCCCACATGGAGAAATCGATCTCCTGCGCCAGCGCCAGCGTTTCAGCTTCCATGAACCTGCTCTTTGTTTTTGCCTGACGGCCGTTCGTTTGGCCTTGTTTTTCCAAACGCTATCGCAGTTGGTTACGAAAAGCCAACATAACCACCCCAGACCGACAAATTGTTACATCGATGCGCGAATCTCTGCCGGAAGGCGGACCGGCTTGCCCTGCGCATTCATGCAAACAGCAGTCACCGAGGCGCGGAAGATCTCGGTCTCCCCCCTCTTGACCAACTGGCCCATGGTCAGCCGCACACCAGAGATTGACGACAGCCAAGTTTCAACGATCAGCTCATCATCGAACTTCGCGGGCGCGACGTAATCGGCTTCGATCCGGCGCACGACCCAGACGATCCCGCCATCGCGCATCGCGTTCTGGTCATTGCCCAGACGGCGCACATAGTCAGATCGCGCGCGTTCGATAAACTTGAGGTAATTCGCGTGGTATACGACCCCGCCCATATCGGTGTCTTCATAGTAAACCCGGATCGGAAAGATATGCTTGTGGGGCGCATCAGCTTCATTGGCCATGATATCAGGTCCGGTCTCTCAAATATGTAACGCGCGGGGCAAATCCTGCTTTGAAACAGATGCATGGTTGCCGCGGTTCCTGCAATCCCTAGTGGGGACAAAGTTACCACCTTCCCAAGTCCGCTATCGAAATTCGAAGATTTGCCCTCTAGGCTTTCACACATACCAAGTGAATCCGACAGGAGTTTCAATGGCTAAAGGACCAAAAGAAGAGAGGATGTTCTTTCTTCCAGTCCTTCAGGGCATCTTGCCGTTCAACCGCGCGACCTTGCCTTCGGAAATTTTGGCGGGCCTGACCTTTGCCTGCCTCGCGATCCCCGAGGTCATGGGCTATACCAAAATCGCAGGCACGCCGGTTGTGACTGGGTTGTACACCATCCTTCTCCCAATGGCGCTGTTCGCGCTGTTCGGTTCGTCCCGCCATCTTGTGGTGGGTGCGGATTCTGCCACGGCGGCGATTACGGCCTCGGCCCTGGCTGGCATGCAGTGTCGGGTTCGTCCGAGTATCTGGCGTTGGCGTCCCTGTTGGCGCTGATGGCAGCTGTTCTGCTGATTGCCGCACGCCTCATCAGCTTGGGGTTTTTGGCTGATTTCCTATCCCGGACAGTTCTTGTCGGGTTCCTGACAGGCGTGGGCATTCAGGTCGCAACCGGTGAAATCCCGGGGCTTTTGGGGATCGAAAGCGACGGTCACGGGACCATTGCCAAGCTACAGGCAGTCTTTCAGAGCATTGGTCAGACAAGCTGGCCCACATTGGCGGTTTCAGCAGCAGTTCTGCTGATCGTTGTCGGATGCCGTCGTCTATCCCCAAAACTGCCCGGCCCGCTGTTTGCCATACTCGGGGTGATACTATGCAGCTGGGCCTTTCAATTTTCGGCGTCCGGCATCGCAGTACTGGGCTCGGTTCCCAGCGGCCTGCCAGCGCTGTCGATCCCAAACGTGGATTGGAGCTGGACGCTGTTCAAACAACTGCTGCCAACCGCGCTGTCCATTTTCGTTGTGATACTGGCCCAAAGCGCCGCGACCTCGCGGGCCTACGCGGCACGTTACGAAGAAAATTTCAGCGAGAACACCGACCTTGTTGGGCTGGGTCTGGCCAATCTTGGGGCAGCCTTCACGGGCACATTCGTTGTAAATGGCAGCCCGACAAAAACCGAGATGGTGGCTAGCGCCGGTGGCCGCAGTCAGGTGGCACAACTGACGACCGTCTTGATCGTCTTGGTGGTCATCCTCTTCTTGACAGGCCCACTTGCCTACTTGCCCAATGCGGCGCTGTCTGCCGTCGTGTTTCTGATCGGTGTGAAATTTATCGACCTGAAAGGCCTGATTGCAATCTACAGGCAAGCCCGGTCCGAATTCTGGATTGCTGTCGCCACGGCTGCAGTTGTCGTTATCGTTGGGGTCGAACAAGGCATCATCTTTGCAATGGTGCTGTCATTGATCGACCATACCCGCCGTGGGTACCGCCCCAAAAATTCAGTGATCGTCAAAACCAAAGACGGTGGTTGGCATTCGAAACCCATTACTGCACCGAACCAATTCGAACCCGGGCTTGTAATCTATCGCTTCTCTCACAGCCTGTATTACGCGAATGCACAGCGGCTTTCGGATGAGATTGCGACAATCACCCGTGATTCAGATAACAAAGTACGTTGGTTCTGTATCGAGGCTTCGGCCATTGATGACGTGGATTTCACGGCAGGCTATACGCTGCGCAATGTTCTAAAGATCCTGCAGGCAAAGAACATCAAGATGGTTTTCCTACTGGTCGACCCCCACGTGCGGTCAGAGCTGGACAGATACGGGGTTACGGATTTGGTGGGTAGTGATGCCTTTTACGACGCGGGAGGCGACCTGTTGACTGCCTTTCAACACCGAAACGAATCCAAATCGTAGATAGCCTCTATCGGTCCTAAGACTGCGGCTGCAACCGTGCGAACAGTCGCAAAGCATGCGCCGGATCCTGTGAGGCTCCCGGCAAAACCGGATCGTATGCTGCGCGGATCAACCCGGCGATCTCCGGGCGCAAGATCGTCGCCTCGCCCGCGACCGCCAGCGACGACTGCGTTCGAAACGCGGTGTCGGACCACAACAGGATGGTCTGCACTACCTGACTAAGTGCCAGTGTCTCGGCCGGAACCTTGGACAGCTCTTCGTCCATTCGCAGGAAAACAAACGCGGCCCGGATCGCACCGTCTTCCTCAAAGCGGAACACCCGGTATTGATTTGCATCCGCCGCGATCAGTCGGTCGACTAACGGCGCAAGATCGGGAACCAGTCGATCCAGATCGGGAACTTCCAGCAGTTCCTTCCAGTCGCGGAAAAAGAAAACCATGCAGTTCGCACCAAGTTCCGGATCCGTTTCAGCCATCTTATGATCGGCCAAGCTGACCACGGCCTCGAATGCGCCCTTGACGGTGTTCAGGGTTTCATCCTCGACCCCAAAGACGATGGGCACGATGGGCCGACCCCAACGCGCGAACAGAAACTCTCCGCTTTCACGGGTGAACAACGACTGAATGTCTTCGGGGGTCACGCCCAATCCTTCATCTTTTCGAAAGTACTCTCGCCGAAGGCATAAAATCTAAAAGCCTCAGCTTCAACCAAACAGATCGCTCTGGCCCTTTGGTGCCGCCATTCCCAGATGCGTCCAAGCCTTCTGCGCCAACATCCGACCGCGTGGCGTACGCTGGATCAGACCTTGCTGCAACAAATAGGGCTCGATCACGTCCTCCAGCGAATCGCGACTTTCCGACAACGCAGCCGACAGGGTCTCAATCCCGACCGGACCACCGGCATAGTTCTCAGCGATCAGCTTGAGGTATCGCCGGTCGGCACCATCCAAGCCCAGATTATCCACACCCAACCGCGTCAGCGCGCCATCCGCCAGATCCAGGGTGATACGTCCATCGCCCTCGACGATGGCGAAATCCACCACCCGTCGCAGCAATCGCCCCGCGATCCGCGGGGTCCCGCGCGATCGGCGCGCAATCTCTCTGGCGCCTGCATCATCGGCAGGCGCGCCCAGTTTGCGGGCGTTGCGCGTAACGATCTCGTGCAACTCGTCCACTGTGTAGAACTGCAACCGCGTCGGAATGCCAAATCGGTCGCGCAATGGGGTGGTCAACAAGCCCATCCGCGTCGTTGCTCCGACCAAAGTAAACGGCTGCAGCTCAATCCGCACGGTCCGCGCTGCCGGGCCTTCGCCGATCACCAGATCCAGCTCGAAATCCTCCATCGCCGGATACAGAACCTCTTCGACGGCCGGGTTCAGACGGTGGATTTCGTCGATGAACAGCACATCTCGGGATTCCAGATTGGTCAGGATCGCCGCCAGATCACCCGCCTTGGCCAGAACCGGCCCCGAGGTCATGCGGAAATTCACCCCCAACTCGCGCGCCATGATTTGCGCCAGCGTCGTTTTACCCAGACCCGGAGGGCCATGAAACAGCGTGTGATCCATCGCCTCGCTCCGCATACGCGCGGATTGGATAAAGATGCGCAGATTGGCCCGCGCCTCGGCCTGACCGATGAATTCGTCCAGCCCCTGCGGGCGCAGGGCGCGGTCGTTATCCTCGGGCAAGGGATCGGGGCGCAATGTGGGATCGGCGTCTACCATTCAGTTACCCTTTCGGAGCCAGTAACTTAAGCGCCGCCCGGATCAATTCAGCCTCGCCTGCATCCGGCAGGCTGGCGGCCGCTTCGGCCACGGCCGAGGCCGCCTCAGACGGTCCGTACCCCAAATTGCCAAGAGCTGACAGTGCCCCCGCCGAAGCTGCGGCAGACCCCGAGGCGGGTTTTGCCACCTGTTTGGGCACTGGTGCTGATTCAGACAACTCAACGACTTCCAATCCGGGGCCGACCATCGCTTCGGTCACGGTCCCACCCATCGCCATCACACCCGGCGCTTTGTCTTTTAGATCCAGCACGATCCGCTGTGCCGTCTTTGGGCCCACGCCTTTCGCCGCTTTGACGGCACCCCAATCCCCAAGCGCAATGGCCCGGCTGACCCCATCCGGACCCAACGCGGACAGAATGGCGAGCGAGACCTTGGCCCCAACGCCCTGAACCGAACACAGCAGGCGATGCCATTCCTTTTCGACAAGGGACAAAAACCCAAAAAGCTGCATCAGGTCCTCGCGCACCACCATATCGGTGTAAATCGAGACAGCCTCGCCAACACCAGGCAGCGCGGCCATAGTCCGGTCTGAGCAGTAAACGAGGTATCCGACCCCACGCACGTCGATCAACACGTGATCCGCTGCGCGATAGTCCAATCGTCCGGTCAGTTTCCCGATCATGCCCGCACCTCTTTCACGCGCGCCTGCGGCGCTGCGCCGTAATATGAATGACAGATGGCAATCGCCAGCGCATCCGCCGCATCCGCCCCTTTGGGCTTACAGCCTGGCAGTTGCAATTTGACCATATGAAGAACCTGCTCTTTCTCGGCATGCCCAACGCCCACAACCGTTTTCTTAACCCGGTTGGGCGCGTATTCACCCACGGGCAGCCCTGCTTGCGCCAGCGTTAGCAACGCCACACCACGCGCCTGACCCAGCTTCAGCGTACCAGCCCCATCCTTGTTGACGAAGGTCTGTTCGATGGCCGCCTGATCGGGCTGATGTTCTGCAATGACTTCGACGATTTGGTTGTACAACGACAGCAAACGCTCGCCCAAATCGTCCCCGTCAGACTTGCACAGTCCGTTGGCGACGTGGCTCAGGCGGCTGCCATGCGATTCGATGACGCCCCACCCCAGGGTCCTAAGCCCCGGATCAATGCCCAAAATCCGCATATTTCGCCTCGGCCTGCTCGAGTTTTTGTGATCTTTTTTACGGATTAGCACGAAGCGTGAACATTTTCCAAGCGAATTGACAGAGAGCGCAAAAACGACAGACCTGTTTCACAGGCGACAAAACGGCCAGTTTGCGACAGTCAAAAGTCTGAAATCGACACGTTTCATGAGGCAAAAATGGCCAATAAATTAAGGGGTTCTAATGAATCTAGAGCTTTGCAAAAAACGCATAGGACAGTTGCAATTTCCGCACTTGCACAGCCGATTTGGCGGCACTAGATGCCGCTCAGATCGAACGATCAAAACGTAAACTTAAACCAGAAGGAAACAGGATATGGCTGCACTGGACACCACCCGCACCACCACCGGCTCATTCGGCCTCGTCGGCCGTATCGGCGCATATTTCGCATCGGTCGTGAACGCCGTTGTCGAATGGAATGACGCCCGCGTTACTCGTAACACGCTGAGCGGTCTGACAGATCGCGAGCTGGAAGATATCGGACTGTGCCGTGGCGATATTGACGTCGTGGCCGATGGTCGTCGTTAAGATTTAACACACCCACTCATATGCCCCTTCCCTCCCTCGGGGGCAAAGCAGAACGCCGCGCATGCAGAATGCGCGGCGTTTCTGATTCTTTGGCCGGATGTCAGGGCAGCAGCCGTGCCAGCTGTTCCGAAAGCATCAGCGATACCGGGTCGATTTGCATCACCCAGGCACCGGCTTGTTCAACCGAGGTGCCCTCGTTCAATGCGTCAACCCTGTATTGATAGCCCGAAGGCCCAAGGCTGGTGAGCAAGAACGTCTTGAATGCAAACAACCCAAGCAGACACATCAGTAGAACCTTAAGGGGTAAAGCTGACTTCACCCTCTGCGGTTTCATCACAACCAACCCGTCCTTGCGCATCGTCGCGCGATAGCCACGGCTTAGTTTTGCGTGCTTCTTACTCAGGCGATTCACGCGCTGATCAAATTCCAGTTGTTTTCCCGTCATGGCAGCCTCCAAACCGCCCCCCGATTCCAGGTTAAGACGGTAGAAACAGAATGCGACAAAATCGAGGCAAAACTCCAGAAAGCTCCAGCAAATGGCCCAGATTTAGCCCTGTTTGCTTAATATTAGCGTCGTCCACTCGCCAATTTGGTCATTTTCCTCTAAATTGAACCCGTTTTGTAGATAAACGGAGACCACGTCATCGGCTTGTTCGTTAAGGATTCCGGACAGAATTGCGTACCCACCGACGCGCAGATTCGCTGCGATTTCGGGGGCCAGAGCAACCAGTGGCCCCTTAAGGATATTTGCGAAAATCAGATCGTAGGGTGCGAATGCGCCCAAATCGGGATGGTCAAAGCCCGCCGCTTCCACGCAACGGACCTTGCCTGCCATGCCATTGGCCTTCAGGTTGGCTTCGGCGACATCAACAGCCACTTCGTCGATATCACTGGCGATGATCTCACCTTCCCAGACCCGCGCGGCCGCCATGGCCAGCACGGCAGTGCCGCAGCCGATATCGGCCACTTTGGTCGCCGTGAACCCTTGGCTCAGAAGATGGTCCAGCGCCTTTAGGCATCCCAACGTGGTGCCGTGGTGGCCGGTGCCAAAGGCCATTGCAGCCTCGATCAGTAGTGGGATACGTCCCTCGGGCAGTTTGTCAGCGTCGTGGCTGCCATAGACAAAGAACCGTCCGGCCTCGACCGGAGCCAGTTCCCGGCGCACATGGGCCACCCAATCCGTATCGGGCAGTTCTGACACAACAAAAGGCTTGGCCTCAAACGCGGCGGCTAGAACGGCCAGAGCGGTTTCGTCCGGAGTTTCGGTGAAATACCCACCAACTTCCCAAAGGCCCGAACCATCCTCGACCTCGAATACACCAACGCCGGTTGGTTCCGGATCCAGACGCTCCATCGCTTCGCCCAGCCCTTCGGCAGCTTTTTTACCGGTCAGTGTAGTCAGCGCAGTGAATGTGGGCATGGGGGCCTCCTGTATCAATTGACACAGCGCCTATGGCGATGGCCCGCCAAGGTCAAGCATTGGCGCTTATTCGGCAGGTGCCGGCGCGTATTTCGACAAGATCGTTTCATTGCCCGGTTCCGGGTGGCGCGGGATCAGTAAGGACAATCCCAACGAGATCATCGCCATCGCAGCGGCCAGTGCAAAGACTGCACCGGGAGAGATGACCCACAGCAGGCCCAGAAGCGCAGGAAGGAACACAGCGGCGATATGATTGATCGTGAACGCCACAGCCGCCGTCGGTGCAATGTCCGCAGGATCGGCTATTTTCTGAAAGTAGGTCTTCAGAGCAAGCGCCAAAGCGAACAGAACATGGTCGATCACATATAGGGTTGCAGCCAGTACCACGCCCCAACCAAACCAGTAGATCCCGCCATAGGCCGCAAAAACGATCGCCAAGCCGGCATATTCGAAGATCAGCGTGCGGCGCTCACCGAACATCGACACAGCCTTACCCAGCATCGGAGCCGCCGCCATGTTGATCACCAGATTGATCAGATAGAGGCTGGTCAGCTCGTGCACTTCA
Organism: Ruegeria sp. AU67; assembly: GCF_900312795.1. Classification (NCBI taxonomy): domain Bacteria; kingdom Pseudomonadati; phylum Pseudomonadota; class Alphaproteobacteria; order Rhodobacterales; family Roseobacteraceae; genus Ruegeria; species Ruegeria sp. AU67. Next base: position 198,101 of record NZ_OMPH01000026.1, on the reverse strand, counting down.
AACCCAAACTTCTCGACCATCATGAAGCCGGCGAAGACAACAAAGATCTGCCGCCGCGCGCCGGCCATGAACTGTAGTGCGTAATACAGCCAGTAGCGACGACGCAGGATCAGTTTTTTGGTCTGTGGAGTTGGCGATTCAAACTGCGGAAAGGCGAACAGACAGAACAGCGCCAGCAGGGCGGTCACACCACCAGCGGCCATGAATACAATGTTGTAGGACAGATCAAACCGGTCCCAGGTCAGAACGATCAGGCCATAGACTACTGCCGTCGCGGCTGACCCCATGGCAACAAGCCAGCCCAATACCTGTGGCGCGCGGTCCTTGGGCAGCCATTGCAACTGCAGCGACTGATTTACTGTCTCGTAATAGTGAAACCCGATCGAACTGAAGAGGGTGACAAACAGCAACCCACCAAGGCTGGGAAACCATGCTGTCAACGCAGTTGCCACGCCCAGCATCATCAGCGAGATCATCGCCAATACCTGCTCGCGCACGAAAATGATCACCGCGATCACGCCAACAGCAAGAAATCCAGGGATCTCCCGCACAGTGTGCAGTAACCCAATGTCGGCTCCGTCAAAATTCGCCACCTCGATGACGAAATTGTTCAACAGCGCGCTCCACGCGTTGAAGGCAATCGGCATCGTCAGCGCCATCACGAACAAGAGCGTCACAGGGCGGCGCCAGAACGGAAGGCTCTGCGCCTCGGACAGGGGCATCGGTTTCAACATGGGACTCCTCTACGCCCATTTTCAGATTTTGGCGAGGGCGAAGCAGCGGGCGCACAATCGGTCTGCGCTGATGCAGAGGTCAGTAGAAACTCTGCGGGTCGATATCCACGGTCAAACGCAGGTCGCCCTTAAGGCGCAAGGGCGCGATCCAGCGGGCAATCGCGTCCTGAATCGGTGCGCCCTTGGGTGCCTTGACCAGCAATCGCACGCGGTGTCTGCCGCGAATCCGCGCAATAGGCGCCGGAGCCGGGCCAAAAACTTGTGCCCCGATATCGCGCAGCGGCGCATCGTTGCGGGCCATTGCATTCCCGATATCAAAAACTGGTCCAACCTCAGGTCCGGACAGGACGATCCCTGCCATACGGCCGTATGGCGGCACACCCGCCGCCTGCCGTCCGGCGGCCTCGGCCTTCCAAAATCCTTCTTCGTCACCTGAAAGAATAGCACGGATTACGGGATGCTCGGGCTGGAACGTCTGCAACAGGGCCTGCCCTGGCTTGTCCGCCCGGCCTGCCCGACCCGCGACTTGCCGCATCAACTGGAATGTCCGCTCAGCGGCGCGCAGGTCTGCCCCGTGCAGACTGAGGTCGGCATCGATTACCCCGACCAAAGTCAGATTGGGAAAGTTGTGCCCCTTGGCAACCAACTGCGTACCGATGACGATATCGGCATCGCCCTCGGCAATCTCTTCGATCTTAGTCTTCAGGGCGCGGGCCGAGCCGAACAAATCGGAACTCAGCATCGCGATTTTGGCATCGGGAAACGTCGCCTCAGCCTCTTCGGCCAGCCGTTCGATCCCCGGGCCGACCGGGGCCAACTTGCCCTCGACGCCGCATGAGGGACATTCCTCGGGCATCGGCTTGGTCTCACCGCATTGGTGACACATCAGCCGTTTCAGAAACCGGTGCTCGACCATCCGCGCGTCGCAATGATCGCAGGCAATCTGTTCCCCGCAAGCGCGGCACAGGGTCACCGGCGCATACCCACGGCGGTTGATAAACAGCAGCGATTGCTCACCCTTCTCAATCCGCTGCATCACCGCCTGCCGTAAAGACGGAGAGATCCACGTCCCCGGTTGCATTTGTTCGGCCCGCATGTCGATGGGCTTCATATCGGGCAACACCGCCGCCCCGAACCGCGAGGTCAGATCAACCCGGTCGTATTTTCCCGCCTCGGCGTTGGCCCAGCTTTCCAGCGAAGGCGTTGCGCTGGCCAGAATCACACGCCCGCCACAAATGGCAGACCGCAGCACCGCCATGTCCCGCGCGCTGTAATGCACGCCGTCCTCTTGTTTGTACGAGGTGTCGTGTTCCTCATCGACCACCACCAAGCCAAGGTTGCGAAACGGCAGGAACAAAGCTGACCGCGCACCAATCACCATTTGCGCATCCCCCTGCCCGACCATCCGCCAGACCCGGCGGCGTTCCGTCATGGTCGCGCCGGAATGCCATTCGGCTGGGCGCGCACCGAATCGCGCCTCAACTCGTGTCAGGAATTCCGCTGTCAGAGCGATCTCGGGCAGCAGAACCAAGGCTTGTCGGCCCATCCGCAGCGCCTCGGCAACAGCCTCCAAATACACTTCGGTTTTGCCCGAACCCGTCACGCCCTTAAGCAGCGTGGTTCCATATTCCCCGGACCGCTGGCCCTTCTGCAACTTCTCAACCGCCGCCGCCTGATCGTCGGTCAAAGCTTTGCCCGGCAAATCCGGATCCAGATGCGGATAGGGCAAATCGCGCGGGCTATCTTCTTCCCGTACAGCGCCCTGCTTGACCAACCCTTTGACGACCGAAGACGTCACTCCGGCCTGTTCGGCGAGTTCTTTCAGGGTGAACGCCAGCCCGCCATAGTTGCGGAGTACCTCCAGCACACGGGTGCGTGCGTCGGTCATCCGGTCCGGCTCGCCATTACCCAGCCGATAAACCTTACGCATCGACGGCGGATCACCCAAACCCGGCGCCCGGGTTGCCAGCCGCAACATCGCGGACATCGGCGTCAGGGTGTAATCGGCAACCTTCCCCAGAAACAGCCGCATTTCTTCGCGCATTGGCGCGACCTCAAGCACGCGGATCACGGATCGCGCCTTGTTCAGGTCGAACCCGCCCTGTCCCGGCCCCCAGACGACACCCAGTACTTTGCGCGGCCCCAGCGGGACCTCTACGAACGCCCCCAGAAAACAGCCCCCCTCGGGCGCCTTGTAATCCAGCGTCCGGTCCAGCGGTTGTGCGGTCAGAACCGCAACCAGCTCTCCGTGGTCGAAATACTCCTGAGTGCTCAACGCATATCCTTGGGCTCGGGGGTTCCAGCATGGGTCTCTTTGAGGTAAAGCCATCCGCGACCAAGGCCAACCCATCAAAGGACTGCCCGCATGAAATTCTTCGTAGACACAGCCGAGATCGACGCCATTGCCGAACTGAACGATCTGGGCATGGTGGACGGCGTGACCACCAACCCCTCGCTGATCCTGAAATCAGGTCGTGACATTCTGGAAGTGACCAAGGAAATCTGTGATCTGGTCGACGGACCGGTTTCAGCCGAAGTTGTCGCAACCGAAGCTGACGACATGATCGCCGAGGGCCGCAAGCTGGCCAAGATCGCTCCGAATATCGCCGTGAAAGTTCCGCTGACATGGGCCGGTCTGAAAACCTGCAAAACGCTCAGCGACGAAGGCCAGATGGTCAACGTCACACTCTGCTTCTCGACCAACCAGGCGCTTTTGGCCGCAAAGGCGGGCGCAACCTTCATCTCGCCCTTCATCGGTCGCCTGGATGACATCAACCTTGATGGCATGGATCTGATCGCCGACATCCGTCAGGTCTATGACAATTACGGTTTTGAAACCGAAATTCTGGCCGCTTCAATCCGCACCGTGAACCACGTGACCGACAGCGCCCGTATCGGTGCTGACGTGATCACCGCACCGCCTGCCGTGATCAAGAAACTGGCCGATCACCCATTGACGGACAAAGGTCTGGAAACCTTCCTGGCCGACTGGGCCAAGACAGGTCAGAAAATCCTCTGACCCTTTGCGCGACCGCGCGGCGCCGTCAGGTGCCGCGCCCGGCCCAACTGCCAAGCCTTGATCTTTGATCAAGGTTTCGCAGGCGGGAGCCGTAGGTCACAGTGGGAATGAAATGCACCGCCAATGCATTTTTTCCAAGGAAACCGCCATAACTCATGTTATAAGCCCCTCAACAAAAAAAAGACCGAGCGGGACATGAGCAGCAACACCAAACTCCAGGACAACTTGCGCGCCGCGATTCTGGCCAAACCAGACGCCGTGCTGGACGACAAGGACCTGATGCAGGCACTTGTAACGGCCAACGAACAGGCGCGCGGGGACAACGTCATCGACCTGCGCGGCATTGCCATGCAGCGGCTCGAAGAACGGCTGGACAGGCTGGAAGACACGCACCGGTCCGTCATCGCCGCAGCATATGAAAACCTTGCGGGCACAAATCAGGTGCATCGTGCCGTTATCCGCATGCTTGAACCGGCCGAGTTCGAAGATTTCCTGCGCACGCTCGGCTCGGATGTGGTCGAAATCCTGCGCGTTGATCGCATCAAGCTGATTCTGGAATCCACAGCCACGCAGGAAGACCCCGCCATCGACACTCTGGGCGGAGTTCTATCCGTGGTCGAACCCGGCTTCGTGGACAATTACCTGACCTTCGACCGCGGCGGCCCCGCCCGCGACGTGGTTCTCCGCGAGATCCTCCACCCAACGCACAGGATTTTTGGACCCAACGCAGATCACCTGCGGTCCGAGGCTTGCCTGCGGTTAGATCTGGGTGAGGGCCGGTTGCCGGGCATGATCGTGATGAGCGCAAGGGACCGCAATCATTTCTCGCCGCAGTTGGGCACTGATCTTTTGTCGTTTTTCGCTGGCGTTTTCGAACGCTCGATGCGCCACTGGTTGTCGTGAGCCTAATCTCACCCGCCTGCCGCGACGCGTTACAGTACTGGCTGGACAGCATAAGCGCGCTGGCGGGGCGATCGGAAAACACCCAGGCCGCCTATCGTAGGGATGTTACCGACTTCCTGTCTTTCATGACTCTACACCACAGTGAACAGCAGGGATTGGCAGCGCTGGCCCGGATCAACGTGTCCGACATGCGCGCCTGGATGGCCGATCAGCGCAGCGCAGGTGTTGGCGCGCGATCCCTGGCGCGCAAGCTGTCGGCGGTCAAAAGCTTTTATCGATGGTTGGCTGAACGCGAAGGGTTCGAACCCACTGCCGTCCTGTCCACACGCGCGCCAAAGTTTACCCAAAAACTTCCCCGCCCGCTGGCCGAAGACGCGGCCCGCGCGATGATCGACACGGTCGAACTTCAGTCGTCAAACGACTGGATCTCGGCGCGCGATGTTGCTGTCGTCACATTGCTCTATGGCTGCGGTTTGCGCATATCTGAGGCGCTGTCCCTGACAGGAAGCGACGCGCCTTTGCCCGGCAGCTTGCGTATTGTCGGAAAGGGCGGAAAGGAACGCATCGTTCCGGTGATCCCGGCCGCCCGCACCGCCGTTGACCGTTACCTGCAGCTTTGTCCGCATCCACAATCCCAGGAAAAGGCTTTGTTCCGCGGGGTGCGTGGTAGTGCGCTCAATCCGCGCGCAATTCAGGGCGTGATGGCCAAGGCGCGCATGCAGCTTGGCCTGCCCGCAACCGCCACGCCGCACGCTTTAAGGCACAGTTTTGCCACCCATCTGTTGTCCGCTGGGGGTGATCTGCGCGCCATTCAGGAATTGTTGGGGCATGCCTCGCTTTCCACCACGCAGGCCTATACGGCCGTAGATACGGCCCGACTAATGGAAGTCTACAACCGCGCGCACCCCAAGGCCTGATCCCGGGGCCTTACGACGACGTTTGGGTTATTACTTGTGCCCGGCTTTTAGTTTGCATCTGCAGCGCACATCGTCCAAGAGACACAAATGACAATAAAACTCAAAGCCCTTTCCGTACATCTGTTCACCGCGACCGGTGCCGTCTTTGCAATGTTGGCCATGCTGGCCGCGGTCGAAGAAAAGTGGAGCCTTATGTATCTGTGGCTAGTGATCTCGTTCATCGTGGACGGAATCGACGGCCCGCTTGCGCGCCACTACCATGTCAAAAAGAACGCACCGGAATTTGACGGTGTTCTTCTGGACCTGATCATCGACTATCTGACCTACGTGTTCATCCCGGCCTTTGCGCTGTTCAAATCAGGGCTGATGGACGGTTGGACAGGCTGGTTTGCGATCATCGTGATCACCTTTGCCAGCGCCATGTATTTCGCGGACACGCGAATGAAGACCAAGGACAATTCGTTCTCTGGGTTTCCGGGTTGCTGGAACATGTTTGTCATCGTGATCTTCGCGCTGGAGCCCAATTTCTGGGTGATCGTGCTGCTGGTTTCGCTGTTGTCGCTGGCTATGTTCCTACCGTTGAAGTTCATTCACCCGGTGCGGACCGAACGCTGGCGCAACGTATCACTGCCGATCGCGTTCGCCTGGACATTTTTCGCCGGTTGGGCAGCTTGGGTCGACTTCCACCCCGAAAGCTGGGCGCATTGGGGGTTGGTAATTACGAGCCTCTACCTGGTTTCAGCTGGCATTGCGCAGCAACTTGTCCCGCTGCGCAACAACTAGAACGTTACAGGATTTCCTCAACCTCGAACTCGGTGCCGTTATGGGTGAACACATCACCCTCTTGCAGACCGGTCATCGTCAGGTAGATCGGGCTTTGGGTTGAGATGCCCATATAGGTCTTACCGTCGACCTCAAAGCGGGTCGTTGAGACACAGACCACGAAACGGCGGTTGTTGAACTTGACAACAGCGCCCGGCTGAACCCGGTCCGTCAGGCTGAAATCCGTGTTCTCGATCACATCAATCTTGGCGTGATGCGCATGAACGGGTGCATCGAACGCCGCCGCCAGATCCGCATTTTCGCGTGAGGCGGCGATGTCATCCTTGTCATGCCCTTCGCGGTCATCCAGTTGCGAGTCCTTGAGGAATGCGTCGTAATGCGCCTGCGCAGTTGCCAGTTCCTGCTCTTCCAGCGACATCAGGCGGTCTATGATGGCCTTTTTGCGAGCGGCCGGGTCTGTATGGGCGGTCATGCAATACGGTCCTTCAAATTCAGTAACTGATATAGGTTGGGCCGCGAACTCTGGGATTGCAACTGATTTTCGCGCCTCAGATCAGCAGCCCAGCCGCGCGTTCATGACGCAGCAAGGCCACTTTGGTTTCGACCCCACCATCGCCCGAGAACCCGCCCAGACCGTTGGCAGACAGCACCCGATGGCAAGGTATGATCACTGGTATGGGGTTCGCACCGCAGGCCTGCCCCACCGGTTGGGGTGGCTGCCCAAGCTCCTTCGCGATGTCCCCGTACGTTCGGGTCTCGCCCAGCGGAATGGCATACATCAGGTCGCAGACATTGCGCTGAAAGTCTGACCCGGCAACACGATACGGCAGATCGAACCGCTCGAGACGCCCCTCGTTATATGCGTTTAACTGTGCGGCGGCTTCCTGCAACAGGGGTGTGTCCGGCCCGTCGTCCTGCCCATCCCACACAAGGCGTGTGATGGCGCCATCTGTTTCTTCAATGCCCAGGCGGCCAAACTGCGTATCAACAGAAATCATCGGCATGAATACAGCGTTTCAGATCGCCGGGGCCAGCGCAAGCGATGAAAGAAAAACCCCCGACGGGTGACGCCGGGGGTTCAATTGTTCAGCCCAGCGCTTCGTCGCAGCGCCCACACACACCCGCGTGGGAATGCCGACCGACGTCCGGCAGGATTTTCCAGCATCGTTGGCATTTCTCGCCATCTGCTTTTTCAAAGACGACACCTACCCCTTCGATTTCGGGCACGCGGAATGCCTCGGCAGGGGCTGGGTCGCCCGAAACGGTCAGGCCAGACGTGATGCACATGTCGTTCACGTCAAAGGTTGCCAGCAGGTCGCGGGTGTCACTGTCTTCGACATGCACGATCGGCGCGGCCTCAAGGCTGGAACCGATGACCTTGTCCTGACGCTGGATTTCCAACGCAGCGGTCACGGCACGACGCACGCGACGGATTTTGGACATACCGGCCTCTAGTTCAGCGTTGCGCCAATCGGCGGGTGTATCCGGGAAATCCACCAGATGGACCGAGCTGTCATCGCCTGGGAAACGCTCCAGCCAGACCTCTTCCATGGTGAAGACCAGAACCGGGGCCAGCCAGGTGGTCAGGCGGTGGAACAGGATATCCAGCACGGTACGGGCCGAGCGGCGGCGCAGGTTGTCGCCATCGCAGTACAGTGCATCCTTGCGGACGTCGAAGTAGAAGGACGACAGATCGACCGTGGCAAAGGTGAACACGGCGCTGAACACGCCCTGGAAGTCGAAGGAGGCATAGCCCTTGCGGACCTGCTCATCCAGATCGGCCAGACGGCTGAGAACCCAGCGTTCCAGACGCGGCATATCTTCAGGCGCGACGCGGTCCGCTTCGGTGAAGTCGGCCAGCGAGCCCAGCATGAACCGCATGGTGTTACGCAGGCGGCGATAGCTGTCGGCGGTGCCTTTCAGAATCTCTGGCCCGATCCGCTGGTCGGCGGTGTAATCGGTCTGAGCCACCCACAGGCGCAGGATATCGGCACCGTATTGCTTGATGACTTCTTCCGGCACGATGGTATTGCCCAGAGATTTGGACATCTTGTTGCCCTTGGCATCCAGCGTGAAGCCATGGGTTACAACGTTGCGATACGGCGCACGCCCCTTGGTGCCGCAAGCCTGCAGCATGGACGAATGGAACCATCCGCGGTGCTGGTCGGTGCCTTCCATATAGACATCGGCGATGCCGTCCTCGGTCCCGTCTTCCCGGTCGCGCAGAACGAAAGCATGGGTCGAGCCCGAGTCGAACCACACATCCAACACGTCGAATACCTGCTCGTAATCGTCCGGGTTGGCGATACCGTCAAGGATCTTCTCTTTAAAGCCGTCCGTGTACCACACATCCGCGCCGTCTTTCTCGAACGCCGCCTTGATGCGGGAGTTGAGCTCTTCGTTGCGCAGTAAGTAATCTGTGTCCGTGGGCAAGGCCCCTTTCTTGGTGAAACAGGTCAGCGGCACGCCCCAGGCGCGCTGGCGGGACAGAACCCAATCCGGGCGCGCTTCGATCATGGAATAAAGACGGTTACGACCGGTCTGCGGCGTCCACTTCACCAGCTCGTCGATTGAGCGCAGCGCGCGTTCGCGGATGGTATCGCCCATCTCACCCATGCCATCGTCCAGCTTGCGGTCAACGGATGCAAACCATTGCGGCGTGTTGCGATAGATGATCGGAGCCTTTGAGCGCCACGAGTGCGGATAGCTGTGCTTGATCTTGCCACGGGCCAGCAGCCCGCCGACCTCGACCAGTTTGTCGATGACGGCTTTGTTCGCGTCACCCTCGCCACCCTTGCGGGACAGGATGTACTTGCCACCGAAGAACGGCAGATCAGCGCGGAACGAGCCATCGTCCATCACGTTATAGGTGATGACCTGCTCGAGCATACCCAGATCACGGTAGAGCTCGAATTCCTCCATACCATGCGAGGGTGCACAGTGGACGAAGCCGGTTCCTTCGGTATCGGTCACGAACTCAGCCGCGCGGAAGTCGCGGATGTCGTCCCATTCGCCATTGCCACCTTCGGCTCCAGCCAGCGGGTGGGCCAACTGGACGCCTGCCAATTCATCGGTGGTTACGTCACGCACGCGAGTCCACTGATCGTCGTTCAGGCGCGCGCGGCCTAGCACATCGGCGGCCAGATTGTCCGCCAGCAGGAACTTGTCCCCGACACTGGCCCAGCATTCGTCGGGTGCGCCGGTGACTTCGTACAGGCCGTAGGAGATATCCTTGCCAAACACGACCGCCTTGTTCGACGGCATGGTCCATGGCGTCGTGGTCCAGATCACGACAAAAGCGTCATCAAGATCGCCCGCATTTACGACTTTGAATTTCACCCAGATGGTGAAGCTTTCCTTGTCGTGGTACTCGACCTCGGCCTCGGCCAGAGCGGTTTTTTCGATGGGCGACCACATCACGGGTTTTGAGCCCTGATACAGCGTGCCGTTCATCAGGAACTTCATGAACTCGTCGGCAATCACAGCCTCGGCGTGATAGTCCATCGTGATGTAGGGATCGGGCCAGTTGCCGGTGATACCAAGGCGCTTGAATTCTTCGCGCTGGACGTCGATCCAGCCTTCGGCGAACTTGCGACATTCCTGACGGAAATCGACGATGTTCACTTCGTCCTTGTTCTTGCCCTTCTTGCGATATTGTTCTTCGATCTTCCATTCGATCGGCAGGCCGTGGCAGTCCCATCCCGGCACATAACGCGCGTCATGACCCATCATCTGATGGCTGCGTACAATCATGTCCTTGATGGTCTTGTTCAGCGCGTGGCCGATATGCAGGTGACCGTTGGCGTAGGGGGGGCCGTCATGCAGGGTAAAGGGCGTGCGGCCTTCTTTTTCGCGCAGGCGGTCATAGACGCCGATCTCTTCCCAGCGATCCAGCCATGCGGGTTCGCGCTTGGGCAGGCCAGCGCGCATGGGGAAGTCGGTTTTGGGCAGGTTCAGCGTGTCTTTGTAATCAGGTGTTTGGGTCGTGTCGGCGCACATTGGGGGCGTCCTCAGGATGATCTTGACGTGTGTGGATCGAAGCGGTCAGTGCGAATTCTCAAGCACCTTTGCCCGGCGTCTCGCGATATCAGAGCGCCGGGGATATAATTCGAATAATGATGGCCATCCGGTCATGCATGCCGGGCTTATAGGACGCCCACGCCTAATGGTCCAGAGGTTCTGCCCCATGCGGCGAATGGCGCAGCATGGCCCACCGGTTCAGCCACGCCAAACCGGCCAGCGCGAGGCCCAGCGCCAGCAGTGAGAACACCCGGATAAGGCCACCCAAACCAGCGATATCGACCAGGAACACCTTGGCCACGGCAAGCCCAATGACGACCAACCCGGCTTTGCGCATCATGTCCGACCGACGGGCGAGTGACTGATAAAACAGCCCCGCACCGATCAGCAGTAGGGCCATGGTGTAAGAATAAAGTTCAGGTTGGGTCACGCCGTTGCCTTCATACATACCGCTGGCCCCCTGCCAGACATGGCGAATGGCCAGGCCCAGCCAGATCGCACCTAATGCCGCCGCCAGACCGAAGCACCCCTGCTTCCATCGCGGATGCAGTGCTGGAAGCCAAGCAGCCGACAGGGCCAAAACAATGGCGGGCAACAGGTAAGCCACGGCGAGAGTATTCAATATTGGCACCCCAAGAACCGGATCAGCTTGGGCATTCAGCAATGGGTTCGCCTCAGTCAGCGTCTGCGCCAAGCGAACAACACCATGTGCCGCAAAGAACAACGCCAGCCCGTAGCGCGCATAATTCAGTTTTCCGCCCAGTTCGAACCGCCGCACCTGCGCGCAGGCCAGCAGCAGCCAGATCAAGGACAAAAGCCCCAGCCCCCAGTGGCTGTCATGGGCACCGCCGTTGCCAAACCCTTCGAGCCAGCGCAGCAACAGCAAGGACAGCAAGATACCAGCGGTCGCCCAGGCGGCGCTTTCCAGAAGCAGCGCGATGACCGGACGGTTCAATGGGCGCAGGATGGCCCAGGCCGCCAGAAATCCAACAGCAGCTGTGACATAGACAAGCGCCATTTCTGCGACCGGTGCCGAGTTTGCCCAATCCAGACCGGGATTCAGTACAAGCCGGAGCGTGACAGTGAAGACGCCAGCCCAGATGAACCAACCCATAGGTGGAAGATCAAAGCGCCGATCCAGCACCGCCGCGGCCACGATCACGGCCACAAAAGCAATTGTCAGGGCAGCCGAACTTAGGACAATCACGCAGGCAAAGGTCAGGCAAGACAAAGCCGACAAGGTCACCAAAGCCGCCCGCAGCCGGTTTTCGCCGTCGACGCGCGCGAAACGCCCGGCCAGAACAACCATCATCACCGCCAATGCAACCGCATGCAGCGCCCACGGATAGGCTCCGATAACTTCATCGGGATGCCATCCAAGCTCCAGCGCGATTGCCAACAACGGTGCAAATACTGCGGCACCGCCCGCCCATACAGCCCGGTACTCGGTTGCGCGAAACGATCGCCAAGCTGAAAGGCCTGAGATCAATGCACCCAGTGCCACCAACAGGGTAACCGCCCACGGGAAATCCGCCTCGGCGGTTTCGGCATAGGTTTCAGCGAAGCGGCGCGCGACAGAGCCGTTGTCCCACCCTTGGATCAGTACGAACCAAGTTAGACCAGCGGCTGGCAGTATGGTCAGGTCTTGCAGGGCCCGCGCCTGGCTTGCCCAGGTCAGCAAACCCAGCGTCAGGCCTGCCAACAGCATGATTCCCAGCCAAAATTCGGCCGCTGAGTCTGGCCAGTGTATCGCCAGGATTACTGCGCTGACGCTCACCGCGCCAAAGGCAAGGCGTGTCGGAAACTCTGGCCACTGGAGGCCTTTTTGGATCGTAACGATTTCGCTGATCATGCGCCCCTCGTGTTCCGGCCAGATCCGCCGCACGGGGATCGCGATCGCGATGATCGCCAATGCAGTTACGCCGACAAGATACCCCGGCTCGGTCGCGGGTGCCGAAAGCACCAGCAGCAGGCACGCGGAATAAGCCCCGACTAGCGTCAGAACGGATATCCACGCCCAGCGCCGCACGGTGTCGATACCCAACCCAAGGACGGCGATCACAAAGAAATAGCCGTACAACCAGCCGGGATCGGTCGAGGTCCCGCCCACCACGAAGGGTGACGCAAACGCACCAATCAAACCGACGGCCGCCAGCAAGGGGCCGTGGAACCAGCCCAAAACAAGCCCCACAAGCGCAACAGCAATCATGGCAATCAAGGCCGCTTCGGGACCAAGCAGATCGTACAACTGCCTTGCAGCCAGCAAGCCACCGAACAGCGTCACCAGCCCGGCCCCAGAAAAGACCGATGGCAGGTAAGCTGTGGCTGAAGACTCGTCATCGCCATACTTCCGGCGGATCACCTCACCCGCGCCGATCAGCGTCGCGCCGAACATCAGGGCCGCAATGACGCGCATCGTTGGCGACAACAACCCGCTTTCGACCCCGTATTGGACCAGAAAAACACCAGCCAGCGCCAAAGACAGGGCGGATACCGCATAGAACCAGTTCTCGCGCAGCCAAGCGCTCAGTGCGGCGATTCGATCGTCCTTCATCGTTTCGGGAAGGGGTATCTTTTGTGGCTCAGGTGCTGAGGTGCCTTCTTTCGTTTCGACCTCGGGTGGTTCTGTTTTGATTGCCGGCCACGGAGAGCTCTTTTTGTCCCTCGCTTGCATCGATTCAGGTACTATTTCTGGCGCTGGCAGGTCGCCACCAAGTGTGCGGATCTGCTGTTCAAGCTGCTCCACCCGACGGCGCAGTCGAACCTGGGATACCAACAGAACAAGGATGGCCACCGGGACGGCCAGAACGATCAATCCAACGAGTACGAGCAGCGATTCCAACAAAGCCCTCCGGGCAAATGTGCCGTCAACCTAGCCGGGTGTCGATTTGCGCAACAGTCCGAAAAACCGTGTTTTTGCGGGCTACGCAGTTCAGAACGCCTTATCCCCAGCCAAGGGACAGTCTGGCCATCATCAACCAGATAATGGCCAACACAGCGGCAATCGAACCAGATGCGAAACAGGCGTCGACAAGTTTTACCGTCGCCGGATCAGATCAGGGTCCATCATCGGCTTTACAAAATTAACCATCTACACCGCGCGCCCAGCGACACTTCTGGTCACTAGGGATGGAACAACGAGCCAACAAAATACGCCATCAGTGCGGCCGCGCCGCCGATCGCAAAAGTCTCTAGACCCGACCGCCACCACGGAGCCAGTGACCACCTGCTTTTCAAAGCTCCTATGATAAAGAAGACCGCCATGGTCATGATAACCGAGAGCTGAAAGGCCCGATCAAACGACAGCAGAAACGGCAGCAGCGGGACCATGCCGGCCACAAGAAACGCTAAAAACGTTGCCATCGCGGCTTTGAACGGGTTCGGATCAACGCTGCCCAATCCGTATTCACCCTCGATCATCAGATTGATCCAATTCTCGCGGTTGGCTGTGATGGCGTCCGTGGCCTCATCCAGCACGCGCCCCGACAGGCCCTTTTGCGACAAGATCGCATGCACTTCATCCCGCTCGCCTTCCGGGTATAGTCTGATGTGACGTTCTTCGATGGACCGGATGCGGCGGATATTGTCCAGCTCGGCCTTGGTGCCCGAGTAATTACCCGCCGCCATGGAAAACCCGTCCGCCAGTACATTGGCCAGTCCCAACGCAACGATAATAAAGGGTGACAGGCCCGCCCCAACTACACCCGCCACAATGGCAAACGTAGTTACGGACCCATCGATCCCACCATAGACCACATCCCGCAAAACACCGCGACCGGGTGGCGCGTTGATGCGTTCTGCAATCTCTTGCTGGCTGTGTCCGTGATCGGTCATGGCTGGCTCTGACACTGTTAATGCACGATAGCCAACCATTGTACCTTGCGTCAGGTCAAGTTTTGGAGAACAAGCCAGCCAGAGCACGTTTGATGATGCTGCGGGTTGATGGCTTGTGCCGATCCGAGAAGGGCAGCGGACGGCAGACCTCCATCGCGGCGACCCCGACCCGCGCACTTAGCGCGCCGTTGACAAGCCCCTCGCCAAACCGTCGCGACAGCTTGCTAAGGATAGATCCCCCAAGCACAGGTTCCAGCAGGTCATCCCCGACAGCCACGGCCCCGGTGGCCACAAGGTGCACGAACACGGCCCGCGTCAGTCGCCAACTGCCCAAAAACCCTGCGCGCCCGCCATAGATTTCAGCGATGCGCCGGATCATCCGCAACGAAGCAGCCAGCGCGGTTGCAACATCCGCAAGCGCCAAGGGCACCAACGCCGTCACCGTTGCAACCTGCCGCGCGGCAGCCTCGACTTCGCGACTGGCAGCGACATCCAGCGGGGCCAGCAGCTCGTCCTCGGCCAGGGTCAGCAAACCAGACGCGTCAAATTGTTCTTCGATCCGTTCGGATAGCCGATCGCGCCCCCAACGGGTTTCGTCTCGGCCTTTGTAAAACGAGATCAATCGGTTTGCGACTGCGCGCGCCTGCGTCAGATCATCTTCGGCCAAGGCGGTATCTGCCGCGCGCCGCATCCCGTCCACACGGGACAACCGCCCGATTGCGGCAAGCTCGCGCACAGCGATGATCAACGCGACCAGCACCAGCGCTGCAAACAAACCCGTAACCACCCATCCTACAATCGGCGCACGCAAAATCAGGGAATTCACAAAGTCCCAAGCCGCCACCGACACCACGGCCCCAAGCGCGGCAAGCGCCAAACCCCAGAACCACCGCGACAAAGCCGAAGGTTTGCGCGCCGCCAAACGCGCCGCACCTTGCATCGCCTGACCCTGAGGCTGTGCGATATCCGGGACCGGAGGTGCTTGCGACACATCAGCAGCGGGTTCATCGCCCTCCAGATCAATCAGAACCGGCCCCTTAGCCATTGGCTGCTCCTTCACTGTTCCAGACATACTTTATGTCGGGAAGGTTCTCGTCATTGTCAGCGCCGCTGCTGCGCGCAACCTCGGCAAAGCCGTTGCGCTCATAGAACCGGCGCGCTGGATGGTTGGCCTGAAACGCAAACAATGCCAATTCGGATCGGCACGATTTGGCATGTTCAAGCAATTGCTGACCGATCCCCCGCCCCCGCACCCCAGGTGCCAGGTACAGGGAGTGGATTTCGGCACCGTTGAGCGCCAAAAACCCGATCACACCGTCACCGGTTTCGGCCACGGTCACCCAATCCAATTCAATCATACGGCCACAAAACGCGATGGTTTCCGCCTGCGAGTGCAGTTCCGGCATCCAATCGTTTTCACGGGCGAAGCCATGCAAAATCTCTCCGGTGGCACCGGCATCCGTGCTGCGGGCGGGGCGAAGAATGACATTCACAGCCGGTCTCCGATCAGGAACTGGGCTGCGCGGTCCAGCCGTATGTGTGGCGGGCCATCCCCGGGCCGCAGTGTCAGGTGTGCCGGCGCGAATGCCATGAACTCATAATCCTCGCCCAGCCAGCCTTCGGACCCGTTGCGCGCCGGGCCAAGCAAATGCGTCGGATCTTCGGGCAGATCACCGGGATAGAAAGCGGCCTGCTTGCCGCTGTCCAGCAAGGTACCACGCACGCAGGGCAGCTCGGCCCCGTTATGGGTGCGGATTTCCTCGGTCGTTACCCTTAACGAGGCCAGCGACAGCGCCGCTGTTTCGGCACCGGCGAAGCTAGCACGGTCGCGCGCCTCGCGGGTCAGGGCCTCCATGATATTGGTCAGGCGGTGGTGTTGAAGATGGTGCAAATGGTCCGCCTTGGTGGCCGCAAACAGGATGCGCTCGACCCGTTTGCCGAGCAACAACTGGCTAAGCCACGCATTTCGTCCGGGCCGAAACGCCGACAGGATATCGGCCATCGCGCGACGCATATCCTCGACCGCCTGTGGCCCGTTATGGATCGCGCCCAGCGCGTCCACCAAAACCACCTGACGGTCGATCCGGGAAAAATGATCGCGGAAAAACGGTTTCACGACCTGAGATTTATAGGCCTCGTACCGCCGGGCCATCTCGCGGTGCAGACTGCGTCGCGGGCCGTGACCCTCGACCGGCAAGGGTGCAAATGTCAGCACCGGCGAGCCTGCCAGATCGCCCGGCAGCAAGAACCGCCCTGGCGTGCAATCATAAAACCCGGTATCGCGGGCTGCGTTCAGATAAGAGGCGAATTCTTTGGCCAGTGATTGGGCCTTTGGTTCGTCGTGGCTGTCAGAAGGGTCAACCGCCTTTGCCTGCGCCAGAAAGGTAGTCGCCTCATTGCGATTGGCGATGCGCTCCAGTGTTTCCTGCGACCAGACCTCATAGGTTTTGTCCAGCAACGCAAGATCCAGCAGCCATTCGCCGGGGTAATCCACGATATCCAGATGGATAGTGCGTGGTCCCTGCAACCCTGACAAAAGCCCCGCGGGACGGGCTTTGAACGATAAACGCAGTTCTGACACTGCGCGCGTACTTTCGGGCCAGTGCGGCTGAAGCCCGGTCAGCGCCGCCAGGTGATTTTCGTAGTCGAACCGGGGCACGGTGTCGTCTGGTTGCGGCTGCAGGTAAGCCGCGTTGATCCGCCCTTCTTGCTGCGCCACGAGGCCCGGCATCCGCCCCCGGTCCAGCAAGTTCGCGACCAGAGACGTGATGAATACTGTCTTTCCTGAACGCGCCAGCCCGGTGACACCCAGTCGGATCACCGGCTCAAACAATGCCTCAGACACGCGGTCACCCACGGATTCGACGCCGCGCGTCAGACTGTCTGCCAGAGATGAGATGACCAAACCGTCGCCCCGCTTTTTTCGCTTTTCCCAAGATAGGTAGCGGCTGTCGGACATACCAGCGCTTTCCCACTCTTGCCCGTTGCGGCACGGCGCGTTACCAGCAGGCCATGCCTAGATACGCGCTGAAAGTCGAATACCAGGGGGAGCCGTTTGCCGGATGGCAGCGGCAAAAGGAATTGCCGTCTGTTCAAGGGGCAATCGAACAGGCCTTGTCATGTATTCAACCCGGCGATCACACAATTGCCGCGGCCGGGCGTACAGACGCGGGTGTGCACGCACTGGGACAGGTTGCGCATTGTGATCTGATCAAGGACTGGGATCCGTTCCGCCTGTCTGAGGCGCTGAACTATCACCTTAAACCGCAGCCTGTTGCCATCGTTAAAGCAGCACGGGTAGACGATGACTGGCATGCGCGGTTTTCAGCGCTCGAACGGCAATACCTGTTCCGCATCCTGATGCGCCGCGCACCTGCTACGCATGACGCTGGGCAGGTCTGGCGGATCAACCATCAACTGGACGTAGACGCGATGCAGGCGGGCGCGGACATGCTGATCGGGCGGCATGATTTTACCACGTTCCGGTCTTCGATTTGTCAGGCTGCAAGCCCGGTCAAAACCTTGGATGAGCTGCGGGTCGAACAGGTTGAAGGCTTTTCCGGACCAGAGGTTCATTTTCACGTTCGCGCCCGGTCTTTCCTGCACAATCAAGTGCGCAGCTTTGTTGGAACGCTTGAACGTGTTGGTGCCGGAACATGGTCGCCCGAAGATGTACGGGATGCGTTGGAGGCCACCGACCGCGCCGCTTGCGGGCCGGTATGTCCGCCGCAAGGGCTGTATCTGGCGCGGGTCGGGTACCCGGAGCCCGTGTTCGATTAAATCGCGCGCAACAGCAGACCGCTTGCAATCACGGCGATCAGCAGCCCCGCCACTAGTTCAATCGTCGGAGCCAGAACCGAGGCAAATCGCGTCGCCGAGGCTGAGGCCAGCAGCCCTCCGCGCAAACCAAATGAGGTCCAACCGACAAGCGTTGTGACAGTCGCTGTCCCCAACGCCATGGCGAAAGCACCGGCAATGCCAACCATTGCGATGCCCATCTGCCAGGTCAGGATCAGCACAAACAGCGCTCCGGTACAGGGACGTGCGGCAATCCCAGCGATCAGTACCGCGGCTTCGCGCAGGCTGCCAACTTGGGCCACTTCGTCGGCGGTGGGACCGTGGCGATGCCCGCAATCTGCGCAGACGCCATGGTCATGGTCGTGATGTTTGTGGTCCTCGTCGTGCGGGTGGTGATGGTCGTGCTTGTGCTCATGATGATGGGCTTTTTCGCTGCGATGACGTCGAGCGAAACTGCGAATGGATCGAAAGATCAGCCACAATCCAATCGCCGCGATAGCACCATAGCTGATCGGAGCCATAACCCGTTCGGTGGTATCGACAAGGCTTGCCCGGGACATCTGGAACACCAGTACCCCGGCATAGACCAGAACAACCGCAGTGACTGCCTGCCCCAGGCTGGACAACAAGCTGATTGCAGACAAACGCAGGAACGCCACGTTGCGTCCCAACCCATAGCCACCAATCAAAACCTTACCGTGACCGGGGCCGATGGCGTGAAAAAAGCCGTAGGCAAAACAGACCGTCAGCAGCGTCGCTACAGCCTCGGGCTGTTCCGCGCGGGCTGCGCGTAGGGAACGTGCGATCTGATTTTGGAACTCGCGCTGCTCACCCGCAGCCCATGCGGCCAAGTGGTCAAAGCCGCCGCTGCCCCAGAACCACAGCAGCAAACCAATGGAGATGGCGACAGGAATAATCAGGTACTTGGACATGAAAGGCGGATCTCGGACGCAAAGTTTTCCCCGACCAGCGGGATATCGTTTTCTTCAAGGTCATAGTCGGCGTCCAAGGTCTGTAGGAACGCCTGCATCTGCGCCAGTTGCCCGTCAATATCCGCGTCAATCCGGCTTATCTGACATGCAGCGGGCCCGGACACCTTAACTGGGCGGGTCACTTCATAAGCCGTGTAATAGGATTCATCATATGCTTTGGCGACGACTGCGGTTGCGGGTACTCCGCCGCCTTCCACTGCGCGAAGGTGAGATGTCACGATACGACCATCCTCGGTGGTGGCTTTAGCCTCCATCGGTCCCGACAAGGTGACCGGCGCGCCATCAGCGAACACCACGAGATCGCCGTTATATCCTTCGACCCATTGGGCATCAAAGCCCGACAGAAACTGTTCTTCACTTTCGGTCAGAACTCCATCGGAATCCTGATCCAGCTTCATGTCTTCCAACTGAAACAATGAGAAAAGCTCATCATACGCCCAGGTCACTCTGACATGGGTCAACTGGCCGCTGTCGTCCACAATGAACTCCAACCCGGTATCGATAAAGACATGTGGGTGGGCCAATGCCGGAACCGGCAGGCAACAGGAGAAGAGGGTAATGAGCCATCGCATAGGCGAAAGATAGGGGCTTGGCCCGTGCCCGGCAACGTGTTTCGGCGGGCACGGGCAGGAACCGGCCAAACCGGTCACTTCGGCGGGAACAAAACCAACGTCTGCAGGGCTGTTCCGACCGGACCTTCGGTGTCGAACAGAACCGATTGTGACATTCCTATTCCCGACGATTGCCAATGGGATACGGACTGCGAGGCCAACCAGTCCGACGTGGGTTCGCGGTGAATCTGCACCGTCAAGTCCGTGTTCATGAACCCCATCTCAGATGTTGGTGCATTCCACGAGATCCCGTTCCCGCAATCCGCCAGAGGGCATAGCGCCTGAATCGGCGACTGCGCCTCGCCCTCCAACAGCGTCGGGGTGTGCATCCAAACCGTCTTTGGACCGGCGTTCTGGTTACCATCCTTTGGGTAGAGAATGTCCGAATGGTTTGCGAATCCCGGCAGGTCGTGAAGGGTTTCGCCAATCGGGAACGGGCCAGTCACTGCGTCGTCAAGTTTGGGCGGCGGCAACGTGATGTTTGGAACCGGCCCCAAATCACGTCGTACCATGTGCATTGTCGTAGCCGTGGCACACAGCGTGTCGTCCAGGTCGAGCACCGTGACACGCGTCGTCGCTAACGTTTTGGTATGGCGCGTCGTTTCTGCCGCCACACGCAAACCTGCCAACGGTAGCGGGCGCAACAGGTCCACGGTCAGCCGGGTCAGCATTTTTTCCGGCCCGACCTCTGTTTCAGCCGCACGGACGATCAGCCCCGCGACCGGACCGGCATGGCAATGATCAGCAGACCAAGGCCCACGTGCGGGATCATTGCCGATAAAAGCACCGTCAGCCCGAATATGGAAATAGGCGTGTTCCTTCAGGTCCGGTTTCAACACCATCTAAAACCTCAGACTTTTTCCTGCGTGTACTTCGTCAACTCGGCCCGTGCCACCTGACGACGGTGCACTGCATCAGGCCCGTCCGCCAAACGCAAAGTACGCACATGCGTCCATGCCGTAGCCAACGGGGTGTCCTGGCTGACCCCTTGTCCACCGAACATCTGAACAGCCTCATCAATGACCTTTAGCGCCACGCGTGGAGCGATGACCTTGATCTGACTGATCCAAGGGGCCGCAGCGCGGGCGTCGCCCTGATCCATGTACCACGCCGCCTTCAGGCACAGCAGACGGGCCATTTCGATCTCCATCCGGCATTCGGCAATGATATCGTAGTTGGCTCCAAGCTGCGCCAGTTTTTTACCAAACGCCTCGCGTTGCAGCGAGCGTTTGCACATCTGCTCCAGCGCTGATTCAGCCTGACCAATTGCGCGCATACAGTGGTGGATTCGGCCCGGTCCAAGGCGACCTTGCGCAATCTCGAACCCGCGGCCTTCGCCCAGCAGAATGCTCTCGGCCCACACCCGCACGTTAGAAAAGCGAATGTGCATGTGACCATGCGGGGCATCATCGTGGCCATAAACCTGCATCGGGCGCAGAATCTCGATCCCAGGCGCATCAGCAGGCACAACAATCATCGACTGCCGCTTGTGTTTGGGTTGCTCGTCACCTGCCGTCTTGACCATGACGATATAGACCTTGCACCGTGGATCACCCGCCCCCGATGACCACCATTTTTCACCGTTCAGTACATAATCGTCCCCGTCCCGCACGCAGGACATCGATACATTCGTAGCATCCGATGACGCCACGTCCGGCTCTGTCATCAAATACGCGGACCGGATATCGCCGTTCAGCAGGGGTTTCAGCCACTGCTCTTTCATCTCGTCCGTACCATAGCGCTCGAACACTTCCATGTTCCCGGTATCGGGGGCTGAGCAGTTGAATACCTCGGCTCCAAGGGGCGTCTTGCCCATTTCCTCGGCGAAATAGGCGTATTCGACTGTGGACAGGCCAAACCCCTTGTCGCTGTCAGTCAGCCAGAAGTTCCATAATCCGGCAGCTTTGGCTTTGGCTTTCAACCCTTCGAGGATTTCGGCCTGACGTTCGGTGTATTGCCAGCGGTCGCCCTTATCGATTTCGGCCTGGTATTCTTCTTCCAGCGGCATGATCTCATCCCGGATCATATCTGCCACACGTTGTAGCAGTGCGCGATTTTCTTCGCGCAGACCGAATGACATGTTCATGAGCTTTCCTCCTCAGGCCCAAAGAGCGGGCTTTACCTTTGAACAGAGAATGACTTAGCTGCCGATAGAATGTCTAGCTGTGTGACGGGACGTCAACTCAATCAAAATGAAATTGCGAGGGTGATTCATGGCGCTATTGATCGAAACCGGTCTGACCGACTGGATAAGCGATTATGACATCGCCAAAACGATCCGAAACATACACCCCGGCGCGGATGTGCGCACCCGGGAAACGATTGGAGATACGAGCGAAATCACCATGGTCGCTGTTGTCGGCCTGAACAACGACCACCCCAAACGGCTGCCAAACCTGCAACTGGTCCAGAAACTGGGCGCGGGCGTTGAAACGATTGTTGGCAACCCGAGCCTGCCCGATCACGTCCGTATCGCACGGCTCAAGCCCGATGCGCCCGCGCAAGGTATTGCCGAGTGGTTCGTCGCCTATGTCCTTCACCACCAACGGAACATGGCCTTTCACGAAGCTGCCCAGCGCAAGGCAGAATGGGTGCCCAAAGCGCCGGTATTCACGCCGGACACCGTAGTGGGCGTTCTGGGCCTGGGCCATATCGGCGCCCGCAGCGCCAAGATGCTTCGCGCTATCGGATTTCAAGTCATGGGATGGAGCCGATCCCCGAAAGAGATCGAGGGCGTGACCTGCCTGCATGGCGAGGATGCGCTGCCGACGTTGCTTGGCCAATGCGACCACGTTTGCGCCATTCTGCCGTCCACACCGCAAACTGTCGGCTTGTTCGATGCGCAGATGCTGGCCGCCATGAAGCCCGGCAGTCAGCTGTTGAACGCAGGGCGCGGTGATCTGATTGACGAAAATGCGCTGATCGAAGCCTTGGACCGTGGAACGCCCGGCCATACCGTTCTGGACGTAACCAGTACAGAACCCTTACCGTCAGACAGTCCGCTCTGGGCACACCCCGGCGTCACAATCACTCCGCATGTTTCTGGCTGGCACTTAGGTGAAGCATTGGCGGACGTTGCCGAGAACTTCCAACGGTTGTCCGCAGGAAAGCCCTTATTGCACGAAGTCGACCGCACACGCGGCTACTGAGTCAAAATCAGGGCGTCAGAACCCAGTTCCCGCCGGCGTCCCGGCAGTTGCGGGTTCTGACTTCGCGTGATTGTTCGGCCCCGGAGGGCACGATGAAATGCTGGAGATGCACGCAATTGTCCCGGACCTCGCGCACTCGGACAGTGCCTTTTGATCCGGTGTCGTCGTTCGACCAGTTGCGTTCGGTTCCGACCTGAGGTGTTCCATCTGCCAACATCGCATTGGTCGTGGCGTTGACGACACTGTAGTCCTCGGGGCTCAACCCCATTTCAGCGATGATTCTCGAAAGTGGCTTGGCCTGTGCCAGTGAAATCGCGCCGATCACAACGGCTGCTGCAAAAAAGGGTGTAATCCAGGCTTTCATGATCTTCTCGCCTTGCTGAAATAAGTTTGGTCACAAGACTATACCGCCGGGGAACGGGGGCCAAGCCCCGCTGGCCGACCTTCAAATAATACCGAACAAACCTATCGCGACTCGGGTGCTAGGACCGCCGCGCCAATCGCCTCATAGTGCCTCAAACACGAACCAGAGGCATGAAATGGCAAAGCCCACCTATTACGCGCCCACAGGCGGACACCCCGGACAAGACCAACTGTTGACCGACCGCGCCATGTTTACCGACGCCTATGCGGTTATCCCCAAAGGCACCATGCGCGACATCGTCACCAGCAACCTGCCGTTCTGGGAAGGCACCCGGCTTTGGGTCCTGTCCCGCCCCCTCAGCGGATTTGCCGAGACGTTTTCGCAATACATTATGGAGGTCCAGCCCGGTGGCGGCAGCGACCACCCAGAAACAGACGCCAAGGCGCAGGGAGTTCTCTTTGTGGTCGAAGGCGAGGTGGCCCTGACATTAGGTGGTTCTGTTCATGTTCTCGAAACCGGCGGATACGCCTATATCCCGCCCGGATCAGATTGGGCTCTGCACAACCGCGCCGAAAAAACCGCCCGATTCCACTGGGTTCGCAAAGCCTATGAAGCCGTTCCCGGCCTGCTTGCACCAGATCCGATCATCACCAACGAACGTGATGTATCCCCCGTCGAGATGCCCGGCACCGAGGGGCGCTGGTCCACAACCCGCTTCACAGATCCGCAGGATCTGCGTCATGACATGCATGTCAACATCGTCAATTTCGAACCCGGCGGTGTGATTCCCTTTGCCGAAACCCATGTCATGGAACACGGTTTGTATGTGCTGGAAGGCAAGGCGGTCTATCGGCTCAACCAGGATTGGGTCGAGGTAGAGGCCGGAGATTACATGTGGTTGCGCGCCTTCTGCCCGCAGGCCTGCTATGCGGGTGGGCCTGGGCGCTTTCGCTATCTGCTTTACAAGGATGTGAACCGGCACATGCCGTTGACACTGTCCAAACGCTAGGCTTTTAAACGCTTTATTACGGTCAGGGGTTCACAGAAGCCTGTGAATCTGGTGAAATAACAGCAGTTTTTAGCACTGGAGATTGTTCAATGGTACTGCGTGTAACGATGCTGGCACTGGCTGCTGCGATTGGTTTGACGGCATTTGATGCAACGCCTGTCGCCGCAAAGGAAGAAACAAAACAGGTTTCTGTCATGAGCCGTACCTGGGCGGTGACACAGGTTTCGGACACTCCGGTCGTGTACCGTGCGACGCGCGACAACAACAACCTGAACCCCTTTGGCCCTCCGCCGCGCTTGCGCACCATTCAGGCCATAGCCGCCTTTCAGCAAGCAACTGGGTGCAGACCGATCGTGGCCAGCATGTACCAGAACATTTCGGGTCAGTTCTTTTCGCAGGTCAGCTGCAACTGACCATAGGTCACAACGGGCATTGAGCTATTGGCAGCGCGCTGCCATAGCTTGCGCATGAAACTTGCAATCAACGGATTCGGCCGTATTGGCCGCACAATCCTGCGGCAGCTGCTGGCTTTGCCGCAGGATACAGATATTGAGGTGGTTCTGATCAACGACATCGCCCCGCTTGAGACCTGCGCCTACCTGTTCAAATATGACAGCACCTTTGGCCCCTACCCCGGAGCAGTAGAACAGGGCGACGCGGCGATCGTCGTCGATGGGCGCACAATCCCGATGACACACAGCCCTAATCTGGCACATGTCGATCTGTCTGGTGTCGACGTTCTGATGGATTGCACTGGCGTTGCTCGTACCTCGGATGTGGCCAGTCAGGGCCTGACTGCCGGGGCTCGCAAGGTGCTGATCTCTGGCCCCTCGCCCGCGACCGAAATCACTATTGTTCTGGGTGCCAACGAAGATCAGTTGGGCAATGCTCGCATCGTGTCCAACGCTTCGTGCACAACCAACGGGCTTGCGCCCTTGGTCAAAGTGCTGGACCAGATTGGCGGGATTGCGTCAGCGCATATGACAACAATTCACTGCTATACGAACAGCCAGCCTATGGTGGACGCGCCACGCGGCGATTTGGCCCGTTCGCGCGCGGGCGCGCTGTCTATGGTGCCGACCACGTCAAGCGCCACTCATCTGATAGACGAAGTCATGCCGCATTTGGCCGGCCGCATCTCGGGCGCTGCTGTTCGGGTCCCGACGGCCAGTGTATCCGCCATTGATCTGGTGGTGACGCTGGATCGCGGTATGTCGCCTGGGTTGTTCGAAGCCGAACTGCGCGCGGCCGTCCAGACATCGCCTGTGCTGGGCTGGACCGATTCCCCTCTGGTCTCGTCAGACCTGCGTACACGCCCAGAGTCACTGGTTATCGCGGGACCCGAGACACGCATGGTCGGTGAACATCAGGTCCGTGTTTTCGGCTGGTATGACAACGAATGGGGATTTTCGGCACGCATGTTGGATGTTGCCCGCCTTATGACAGATGGCTGAATTTGCCTGGGCGCAGCGGGCGGGCTTGCCCGCGCGCTGCCTGGCCCAACGGGTCACAAGCATCTTTGATGCGCATTGACCGGGCGGGAGTTTCCTATCCGCCTATGATCTCAAACGGAGTGTCAAACCAGAACTCCTCCAGATTAGTCCCCTCACCAATCCGATCAATCACAGCGAATAAGCCGGGCGCGTGCAATGGGGTCAGCACCCCATGCCATGTGCCGCGAAAATAGTTCACACCCTGTCCGGGCTTGGTCACAAATGCCTGCGGATGTCCGGGCCGCCCGCCATCATCCGGGGCCACGACAACCAGAAAAGGCTGATGTGTCATTGGGATGAACGCCTGACTGCCCTCGGGGTGACGCTCAACCATATCCAGTTGATAGGGCAAGTATCGCGAATTGGCGTTGAACAGGCTGATCCCAGCACGTCCGTCTGTGAAATCCAGTCGTGCCAGATCATGGTAGCGACCACATTGCCCCTGATTGATGATCTTGTCCGGATCACCGGCCACTTCGATGACATCACCAAACGGGGCAAATGCCTTGGCCGTCAATGGCGCAGTCCTGACTTGCGCGCTCATGAGGGTAAAACGTCCCGTAACCGGAATTCGGCGATCCGCTCGACCTGACGGCAAGCCTCGGCGAATTCGATGTCCTTATCCTGATCGATCCGCCGTTGAAACGCCTGAAGGATAGACGTTTTGTCGTGATCACGTACGGCGATGATAAACGGAAAGCCGAATTTCTCGGTGTATTTCTGGTTCAAGCCCGTGAACATCGAACGCTCTTCATCTGTCAGAGCATCCAACCCGGCCGAAGCCTGCTCGGACGTGCTTTCCTGCGTCAGCCGCTTTGCCTGCGCCAGCTTTCCGGCCAGATCCGGGTGCGCGGTCAGGACACCCATCCGTTCTTCCGCAGAGGCGGAGCGGAACATGCGGGTCAGTGCATTGTGCAGCCCACCTGCCGTGTCATTGGCCGGTCCCAATTCCAGCTCATACGCCCGTTCGGCAATCCAGGCGGAATGCTCGAAGATGCCGCCATACGTCGCGACAAACGCGTCCCGATCCATCTGAGCAGGCTTCGGATGCGGCACCGCCGGATGGTGTTCCGCCCAGTGTTCGGCGATCTGCAACCGTGTCGCAAACCAGACATCGGAAAAGCCGCGCGCGTATTCCAGGAAACGTTTCAACGCCATCACCCGGCCAGGTCGTCCGATCAGGCGGCAGTGCAAGCCGATCGACAGCATCTTGGGCGCTCCGCCCTCGCCCTCGGCGTATAGCGCATCAAAGCTGTCTTTCAGGTAGGAATAGAACTGGTCACCCGCATTGAATCCCTGCGGCGTGGCAAAGCGCATATCGTTGCAATCCAACGTGTAGGGTACGATCAACTGATCCCGCCCACCCGCTTGCACCCAATAGGGCAAGTCGTCCGCATATGTATCGGCCACATAGGCAAATCCGCCCTCTTCTGCCACCAACTGAACAGTATTCTCGGAACAGCGCCCTGTGTACCAACCACGCGGGCGTTCTCCGACGACCTCGGTGTGAAGACGGATAGCCTCGGCAATTTGTGCGCGCTCTTCATCTGCGGGCATGTCTTTATGTTCGACCCATTTCAGACCATGGCTGGCAATCTCCCACCCCGCTGCCTTCATCGCAGCCACCTGATCCGGCGAGCGGGCCAGAGCAGTCGCGACACCGTAGACCGTGATCGGCAGATCCTGCATCAACCGGTGCAACCTCCAGAATCCGGCGCGCGCGCCGTACTCATAGATCGATTCCATGTTCCAATGGCGCTGGGCCGGCCATTGGGCGGCCCCCACGATTTCGGACAGAAACGCCTCGGACGCGGCATCGCCGTGCAGCACGCAATTTTCACCGCCCTCTTCGTAGTTCAGTACGATCTGAACGGCCAGCTTCGCGCCGCCCGGCCATTTGGCATCTGGCGGGTTGGCACCATATCCGATCATGTCACGAGGATAGCGAGAGGGCTGCATGGCATCTTCCATTCTTGATCTTTTGAATAGCCTTACCCCAGAAACACACCGATGATTATCAAATCAATCCGAACGCTGTTTCCGGTTCTTTCGGCATTTCCACTGTTTCAAACTTTGCGTCAGACTGTGACAAAGCAAAAGACAAATCAAAGGAGAGACCCGTGGCTGGCTATCTGACGACCCATGTTCTGGACACTGCACGCGGCTGCCCGGCTGAAGGATTGAAAATCGCACTCTATCGGGTGTCGGGGAACTCGCATCGCAAAATCGCCGAGATGGAGACCAATTCGGACGGGCGCACTGACAGCCCAATCTTGCCACAAGACTCTTTCAAAACTGGTACTTACGAACTGGTTTTCTTCGCCGGAGACTATCTGCGCGCATCGCGCCAGGCTGCTGATGACCCGCTGTTTCTGGATCAGGTGCCGCTCCGGTTTGGCATGTCTGATGCCGAGGCACACTATCACGTACCTCTGCTGCTGTCCCCTTACGGCTATTCGACCTACCGGGGCAGTTGAACCGCGGGATGGCGTTGCCGCTAAACGGCAGCTCTATGTGTCAGCAGTTTCCGACCCACGCACGACCTTGCCGATCCGCGCAATCATGAAATCCATGAACAAACGCGCCTTTGGGTCCTGATGGCGGCGATGTGTGTATAGGCAGGCCATTTGAACAGACACCGGCGGCGTTTCGACCGCAACGGAGACTAGACGCCCCGAACTGAGGTGTTCGGCAACTTCAAAAACCGGTTTCATCGCGATCCCCTGCCCCGACAGCGCCCAGTCAGTCAGCACGTCACCGTCGTCACATTCGAACCGGCCAGAAACTGCGAACCGTTTGGGACCGTCAGGCGTTTCCAATTGCCACTGAAACTCGGTCGCGCCGGGAAACCTCAGATTCAGGCATTCATGGCGCTGCGACACCAGGTCCGCGCCCGTTGCCGGCATGCCCCTGCGTTCGACATAGGCCGGAGCGGCACAAAGCACGCGCTGGCAGTCGGCGATCTTTCGAATACGCAGAGTACTGTCTTCGGGCTGGCCGATAAAAAAAGCCAGATCCAGACCTTCAGTCGTCAGATCAACGGATCTGTCAGTCAACCGCAGGCGCACATCGATCTCGGGATATTCCGAAAGAAAATCGGGCACATGCGGTGCCAAAACCCTGCGCCCGACCCCTAGTGGAGCTGCCACAAACAACGACCCCCGTGGTGCCTCGGTCAGATGGACGACCTGCGCTTCGGCATCGTCCACCGCATCCAGAACGGCCACAGCACCGGGATAGAATGCCCGCCCCTGCTCTGTCGGGCTCAGGTTGCGCGTCGTTCTTTGAAACAGGCGAACGCCCAGATGATCTTCAAGCTGAGATATCCGCGCCGACGTCACCGCAGGCGAGATTCGCAGGTCTCGCCCAGCAGCGGACATGCTGCCAAGGTCATAAACCCTGACAAAGGTACGGATGTTGTCTAGATAGGACATCTTTTCGTTTTTTTTGATACAGTTTGACAATATCAGGGAATACCGAAGAAAGTGCCCTTTGCCTAGTGTGACGGCAACCAATCGGAGAGCTTTCTCATGTACGACTTCGCCGTGTTCTGGGACTGGATGGCTTTTGCCGTGCGCTGGCTGCACGTTATTACCGCCATTGCCTGGATCGGATCCTCATTTTATTTCATCGCACTGGACCTTGGTCTGAACCGCGACATCCCCGGCCCGGCGGATGGCGAGGAATGGCAAGTACATGGCGGCGGCTTTTACCACATTCAGAAATACCTAGTTGCGCCCGAACGGATGCCGGAACACCTGGTTTGGTTCAAATGGGAAAGCTACGCGACCTGGCTCAGCGGGGCCGGGTTGCTGATGATCGTGTACTGGGTGGGCGGAGAGCTTTATCTGATCGACGCACAAAAAGCCGATCTGGCGCTGTGGCAAGGCATTCTGATTTCGGCCGCCTCGCTGACTGTCGGTTGGCTGATCTATGATTTCCTATGCAAATCGGGTTTGGGTGAACGTCCTACCCTGCTGATGGTGCTGTTGTTTGTGCTGCTGGTTGTTATGGGATGGGGCTATAATCAGGTATTTACCGGTCGTGCGATGATGCTGCATCTGGGGGCATTCACGGCCACGATCATGACAGCCAACGTGTTTTTCATCATCATGCCGAACCAACGCATCGTGGTAGACGATCTGAAGAACGGCCGTACACCTGACCCAAAGTACGGCAAAATCGCCAAGCTGCGCTCGACGCATAACAACTACCTGACATTGCCGGTGGTGTTCCTTATGTTGTCGAACCACTACCCGCTGGCCTTTGCGACAGAATACAACTGGATCATCGCGGCTCTGGTCTTCCTGATGGGCGTGACCATCCGACACTACTTCAACACGCGCCACGCACGGGCAGGCGATCCGACCTGGACGTGGCTGGTCACGGCACTGTTGTTCATCGCAATCATGTGGTTGTCTACTGCCCCTATGTACAAACCTCTGGAAGAGGCCGAAGCACAGCCACTGACACCGTTTGAACAGAAATATGCTGCCGCCGATGGCTTTGAAGAGGCCCATGACGTTGTTCTTGGACGCTGTTCGATGTGCCACGCGCGCGAACCGGTGTGGGAGGGCATTTTGTGGGCGCCAAAGGGCGTATTGCTGGAAACTGAAGGCGACATTGCCCGCAACGCCCAGCAAATCTATCTGCAGGCGGGGGTCAGCCATGCGATGCCCCCCGCAAACGTCACCTTCATGGAGCCCGAGGACCGCGAGGCAATCATCCGCTGGTTCCGCAACGCAGGTTCCTGATCCCGAGACCGATCAATCACACAGGTCGCAATATTCAGGCGACGCTGGATTTAGTCTTTTCCTGCAAGGACTCTGATGCTCTAACATGAATGTAATCAGCCGTTGCTTTGCAAAAAACGGCAAATGTGATTTCGAGTTGGGGCAGTTGGAGCTATCAGATGCCGGGGAGCAGGCCGCGCGCCTTTTTGAAGA
Organism: Ruegeria sp. AU67; assembly: GCF_900312795.1. Taxonomy (NCBI): domain Bacteria; kingdom Pseudomonadati; phylum Pseudomonadota; class Alphaproteobacteria; order Rhodobacterales; family Roseobacteraceae; genus Ruegeria; species Ruegeria sp. AU67. The sequence continues at coordinate 167,529 of NZ_OMPH01000026.1, read as the reverse complement.
GATGCCTTCTCGGCGCGATTGCAATGACCCTGCCGACCGCATTGGCCGCGCTGGAAACCACCTTAACAGCTCCGGGTGCTTCAAAAGAGCTTATCGAGCGGATGGAGGAAACCTCCTCGGTTACGACGGCCGAATCTCGCGGGCTGGACACGCCGCTTGAGATCTTGTCGGCGGCGCTTTCGGATTATCGCACTCTAGTCCAAATTCTTTATGACGAAGGGTATTTCAGCCCAGTCGTAAGCATCAAACTGGACGGAAAAGAAGCAGCTGAGATCAGCTCGCTCAGCGTACCGGCGCAGATCAATAGCGCGGTAATCACGGTCAACACCGGCCCCAAGTTCACCTTTGGCGAAGCCATCGTACAACCGATAACACCCGAAACAGTTCTGCCCGAGCAGTTTGCGGTCGGCAAACTCGCGACCACCGGCGCGATCCAACAAGCCGCGTCAGCTGGCGTGCAGGGTTGGCGCAACGCGGGTCATGCCAAGGCCGAAGTTGAAGGCCAGAAAGTCATTGCCCGCCATGCCGAGGCCAAGCTGGATGCCGAGATCGACCTAACCCCCGGCCCGCGCCTCAGATTTGGCAAAATGATCATCAAGGGCGACACCGATGTGCGCCACCGGTCAATCGAAAAGATCGCCGGTTTTCCGGCGGGTGAGGTGTATTCGCCCGAGAAAATCCAGAAAGTCGGCACACGGTTACGGCGGACCGGGACCTTCAACGTTGTTTCGATTGAAGAGAGGGACACTCCGAACCCGGACGGCACATTGGATTTCGACGCCACGTTTGAAGATCTGCCAAAACGCCAGCTGACCTTTGGCGCCGAGATCGCGTCGCGCGACGGTGTCGACGTGACCGCGACCTGGACGCATCGCAACGTGTTCCGGCGTTCCGAACGCCTGCGGTTCGAGGCGGCAGTCCGTAATATCGGCGGTGCCGAGGATATCGACGGCCGGATCGGCTTGCGTCTGGATCAGCCCGACCGGCTTGGCCCTGATGACAACACTTTCTGGAACGCGCTTCTGGAACGGCGCAACACAGAAAACTACAATGTCACCGTTGCGTCGCTGGCCTACGGTGCCCGGCGCACGTTCTCTGATCGGCTATATGCCGAAGCCTCAGCCGGGTTTCAGTGGTCCAGCGCGGACGACGCCTATGGCGATGACCGCAGGTTCCGATATTTCATCCTTCCCTTGCGGTCGGAATGGGACGAGCGCGACAGTAAGGTCAGCGCAACGCGCGGCTTTTATCTGGACGCGCAGATCACGCCCTTTGCTGGTCTGTCCGAAACCGAAAGCGGCATACGCATGTTTTTTGACGGGCGCAGCTATACCAGCCTCGGCACCGGCGGACGGCTGGTTCTGGCCGGTCGCGTACAGCTGGGATCAGTGCTCGGGCCATCACCGGACGGTGTAACACCAGACTTCCTGTTTTTCTCGGGCGGTGCCGGAACGGTTCGCGGCCAACCTTACGAGAGTCTTGGCATCCCTATCGGCACTGGTATTGCAGGGGGCAAATCTTTCCTTGGTCTTTCCGCCGAGGTGCGTGGCAAAGTCACCGAAGCCATATCTCTGGTCGGGTTTTATGACTACGGTACGGTGGACACATCCTCATTCATCGGCAGCGGCGCAGAATATCACGCCGGCGCCGGGCTTGGGGTTCGGTATGATCTGGGCGGATTTGGTCCGTTGCGGCTGGATCTGGCCGTTCCAGTGCAGGGTGACACCGGTGACGGCTTGCAGTTTTATATCGGGATCGGACAGGCATTTTGATTGGACGTCGCGCATATCCGTTATTGTTTTCGGGGCTGATGCTGTCTGCCCCTCTGCCACTTGCCGCGCAGGAGGAAGGCGGCAGCATGCTGGAGAACTTCCTGCAGGATACGCTCTCTGGCGACGACCAAAACGTGACCGTTAAGGGCCTGCAAGGCGCGCTGAGCGCGCGCGCGACGATTGAAGAGATCACAGTTGCCGATGATGAAGGTGTTTGGCTGACCATCAAGGACGCCGAACTCGACTGGAACCGTCTGGCGCTGATCCGCGGCCGATTTTCGGTCAACTCACTGACCGCGCAGGAAATCGATATTTCCCGTGCGCCGGGCACAACGACCAAGGAAGAACCACCTGCTTCGGCGGAAACGCAACCGTTTCAACTGCCCGAACTGCCGGTTTCCATCGAAATCGGTGAAATCCGGGTGGATGAGCTGTCTCTTGGTGAGCCGCTGATCGGTGTCGCTGCTGATCTGAGCGTGACAGGCAACCTGTCGCTGGCAGATGGGGCGCTGGACACCAATCTGGACGTGATCCGACTGGACCGCGCAGGGGATGAGATCAAGCTGGCCGCAGGTTTCCAGAACTCTACAAGTGAGATCAATCTGGATTTGCAAGTGAACGAAGCCTCTGGTGGTCTGATTTCAACCGCGTTGAAAATCCCTGACAGCCCGCCGATCGGCCTGACGGCCAAAGGCGCGGGCCCGCTGTCGGATTTCACCGCTGATATCGGGCTGAGCAGCGACAACCAGATGCGCGTTACCGGGCAGGTTCAGCTGCAGGCGGCCGAGGGTGGCGCAGCGGACAGTATTGCGTTCACCGCTGATCTGAACGGCGATCTGACACCCTTTCTGGCGGAGGACGTCGATCCGTTCTTCGGACCAAAATCACGGCTTTATGTCGATGGTCAGACCAAGCCCGAAGGCGCGTTGGATATTTCGGATTTGGAACTCATCACGCAGGCGCTGGACCTGAAGGGTGAATTGCAGCTGGGCGAAGGCAGCACTTTGCAACTGGCCGCGCTGCAAGGGCGCATCACCCCGCCAGATGGGGAAGCCGTCGTACTGCCGGTGGCTGGAGGCGACACATCGCTCAAGGCGGCACAGATTTCGGCCCTGTTTGACCGCCAGAACGGCAACCTTTGGGATCTGAGCCTGACGGCCAACGAATTCGCGTCCCCGCAGGCCAAGCTGGGTGATGCCCGGATCACCGCACAAGGCACCCTGGACCAGGGCGAGGTTCTGACCGTCGATGGCGACGTTCAAATCGCGGTCGGCGGAATAGAGATGGCCGATGACGCGTTTACCACGGCTTTGGGCGATCGCATCACGCTTGATGGACAGTTCGACTATAGCAGCGACCAGTCACTGAACCTATCGGGGTTCGAGCTTGTGGGCTCTGACTACACGCTGGCGCTGGACGCGCTGATTGCCGGGCTGACCAGCGGCTTGACGGTCGACGGAACGGCCAAGCTGGACGCAACAGACCTGTCGCGCTTTTCGGACCTTGCCAAGCTGGATCTTGGTGGGCAAGTCTCGGCCAGCGTGACTGGAAAAGGTTCACCGCTGGAACGCAGCTTTGACGGCAAAGTCATGGTTCAGGGCCGCGACTTGTCTACTGGCCGTGACGATATCGACCCGGTTATCACCGGAGAGACCACGATCACTCTGGACGCAAGCCGCGGCACAAACGGCATAACTATCCGTGAATTCGATCTGGACAGTGAGGCCGCCAAAGCCGTGGCCAGCGGTGTTGTGACGACGCCCGACGGAAACCTGACCATTGATGGGCAGGCCCGGGTCAACGCATCGGATTTGTCGGTCTTCTCTGGCTTGGCAAAACGCGACCTTGGCGGTTCCCTACAGGCGACCGTGAACGGTACAGGCACGGTACAAACGCTGGAATTTGACGGCACGGCCAGCGTGACAGGTCAGAGCATCAAGACTGGTATGGCCGATATCGACCCACTGCTGACCGGCAGAACCGAGATCGAATGGGACGGCGCCAGAACCGCAGACAGTATCGACATCCGCAGCGCCTCGGTGAATGGGCGCGCCCTCGCTGCGCAAGTACAAGCGGTTGTAGACGATCCCACCGGGGATCTGTCGGCAGATGGCCAAGCGCAATTGAATGTCCCGAACCTGTCCCTGTTTTCCGGTTTGGCCGGGCGTGATCTGGCGGGTTCGATCGCGGCAAACGTGCAAGGCAACGGTTCCTTGTCTACCCGAGCCTTCGATGTTCAGGGTAATCTCGATGCCAACGACATTCAGACCGGCTTCGAGGCCGTGGACAAACTGATCCAGGGCAAGACGACCCTGTCCGTAGATGCCCAGAATGGGGAAGATGGCCTTAGCATTCAAACGTTCCGCCTGAACGGCACAGCCATAACTGCCACAGCATCGGGAACGCTGGACCGTCAGTCAGGTGGCTTGGATTTCTCGGTCAAGCTGGACGATCTGGCACGGGTGATGAACACAATGTCCGGTCCGCTGACTCTGGACGGAAACGTGGCCCCGACATCTTCGGGCGTAGAAGGCACGGTCAATCTGAATGGTCCCGACAGTTCGTTCGCCAAACTTGCTGGGACGGTGGACAACGATGGATCGGCGGATCTGGATTTTGACGCCAAGTTCAACCGGATCGAGCGTTTTTTGCCTGAATTTCCCGGTACAGTGGCCGCCAATGGCAGCGCCAAGCGCAACAAGGGTGTTTGGACTATCGACGCAAAAGCCGACGGACCCGCAGATATCAAAAGCAACGTCGCGGGAACGTTTGACGAAAGCACCGGTGAAGCCGACATGAAGGCAGTCGGCGGCGTCAATCTTGGCATCGCCAACATCTTTATCACGCCCAACAAGATCGAAGGCAGCGCCCGCTATGATCTGACGCTGTCGGGTAAACCCGAGCTGGAATCCCTGTCCGGTTCGATCACCACTTCCGGTACGTCGCTGGCAATTCCCGGCGCGGGACAAACGATCACAGGCATCAGCGGATCGGTCCAACTTGCAAACAGCCGCGCCACTATTTCCCTGAGTGGCGGACCACGGGCAGGCGGCAATTTTACCGTCAGTGGACCAGTAGACCTTACGCCACCATTCAATGCCAATATCACAACTGCCCTTAACAGCCTCGTGCTGACTGACAAGTTGCTGTTTGAAACCACACTGAACGGACAAATTGCCATGACCGGGGCGTTGGCCGGTAACAGTTTGATCTCTGGGCAGATCACGTTTGACGAAACCAATATCAACCTCGCGGCTGCATCAGGTGCCGTGGGGGCGGCACCCGTCCCGGACATCGTGCACGTAAACGAAAGCAAGCCGGGTTATGTGACCCGTGAACGTGCTGGTTTGGTTGAAAAAGAGGGCGCGGGAAAAAGCGATTCTCGTATCGCCCTGGATGTCAGTCTTTTGGCGCCCAAGGCCGTGTTTGTCCGAGGGCGTGGCGTCAACGCTGAGCTGGGTGGAAGAATAAAAATCGGCGGTACAACGTCTTCGATTGTCCCATCAGGTCAGATCGAATTGATCCGTGGTAACTTTGACATTCTGGGTCGCAGGCTGGCCCTGACCAAGGGCATTGTGACGCTGCAAGGGGACCTGACGCCCTATATCGAGTTCGAATCCTCGACCAGCACCTCTGATGGTACGGCAACGATCGAGATCGCCGGACCACTGGACTCGCCCGAGGTCAACGTCTTTTCCGACCCGGAGCGCCCGGCCGAGGAAGCTTTGGCCATGCTGCTGTTCGGTAATCGCTTCTCAGAGTTGTCACCGTTCGTAATCGCTCAGATGGCGGCCTCGCTGGCGCAACTCAGCGGCGCTGGCGGAGACGCGACCAAAGGCCTGCGCGAGTCTACGGGCGTCGACACCGTGGACATCGGCGTGTCCGACGGTGGCGCGGGCCGGCTCGGCGCCGGAGCGTATCTGAGCGACAACCTCTACACCGATTTCACTGTCAACACAGAAGGCGACACCGAGGTGAACCTGAACCTGGACGTTACCGACAGTTTCACTGTGAAAGGCACTGTAGATGGACGGGGTGAGACTGGTGTTGGGGTCTTTTTTTCGCGCGACTACTAAGCAGGCCTCAGTTCACTTTCTGCGGATGCCGATCGGGTGTCCGACCTCTGGGGCCGGGTCGATCGCCGCATGATCCCTCACCATGCTCTGAAGACGCGCGACGGCCCAGTCCGGATAGGGAACCGACCGGCCGGTCGTATGGCTGACATTCATGAACAACGCTTCCTGAGTGGCGCAGATAGTACCGTCTTTTTCAGACACCATCTGTGCGAAATAGTGGCCGCGTTTGTGATCTGCGTCCAGCATCCGAAACCGGATGCTAAAGGCCTCACCCTCAAGTATTTCGCGCAGGAAATTCATGTGGGATTGCAAAATATAGGGCCCCTGCCCCATCGCATTGACCTGCGCCTCACCCAACCCAAGGTGATCTACCATCAACAGCTCTAGCGCATTGTCAAAGGCGACGCCGTAGTAGCCCACGTTCATGTGACCGTTATAGTCGATCCACTCGGGGCGCGCCTTGAACCCACGGAATTCAAGCGGGGCATCATAAGGTCCGTCATGCCCGGCCAGCGTTTCAGGCGTCGGTTGCATCAAATGCTCCTTCTTGGGTCTCAAAGATTGCGACCGCGCGGATAAATCCGGCTGAGGCCCCTTTTATCTTGAACGGGAAACAGGAAATCTCGAACCCGGTGGCTGGTAAGGTTTCAAGGTTCGTCAGTTTTTCCATGTGACAATAGCCGACCTCCATCGAGGCCCGATGCCCTTCCCATATAATAGATGCATCTTGCGTTTCAGCATATTCTTGCGCGGTCAAGGGAAACGGTGCGTCCCAGCTCCAGGCGTCGGTTCCTGTCACGCGCACCCCGCGTTTGGTCAGATACAGCGTTGCCTCGCGCCCCATGCCGCACCCTTTGGCCAGATAGTCCGGATACCCATACCGCGTGCCAGCCGAGGTATTCACGACCACGATATCCAGCGGCTGCAATTCGTGGCCAATCCGTTTCAATTCAGCTTCGACATCGGCGGCGGTCGCCACATAACCATCGTCGAAATGGCGAAAATCCAGTTTCACGCCGGGGTTCATGCACCATTCCAGCGGCACCTCGTCGATGGTGATCGCCCTCTCACCATTGTTCATGGTCGAATGGTGATGGTAAGGCGCGTCCAGATGGGTGCCATTGTGCGTGGCGATCTGAAGGCGTTCGATGGCCCAGCCCTCGCCGCCGGGCAGGTCATCTTTCTGCAGGCCCGGAAAGAAGGACATGACTTGTTCGGCGGTCTGGTCATGGGACAGATATTCGATTTCCGGCAACATGATTGGCGGGTCCGACACGATGCCGGTTTCCAACGGAACGGATAAATCGACGAAACGGCGTGCCATGCAATACTCCTCCACCAATAACGGTGACAGGGTTGGCTGCAGGTAAGCTGCTGTCAAGGAAAGAAAAAGGCGACCCAATGGGCCGCCCTTCCAATACTGTATGTGACGGATTTACTCCGCCGCGATGGCGTCTTCGATCTTTTCGACGCGAATGGCCGAGAACTTGAACTCGGGGATCTTGCCGTACGGGTCGATGGCCGAGTTGGTCAGAATGTTCGCCGCCGCCTCGACATAGGCGAACGGAATGAACACCATATCTTCGGCGATCGCCCGGTCGGCTCGAACCATGATCTCGATCGAGCCACGACGGGTAGTGAGACGGATCACTTCGCCCGGCTCGATCCCCATCAGTTTCAGCTGACGCGGGTTCATCGAACAGTTTGCTTCCGGTTCCACAGCATCCAGAACGTTGGACCGGCGAGTCATCGACCCGGTGTGCCAGTGTTCCAGCTGACGGCCGGTTGTGGCAATCATCGGGTATTCCTCATCCGGCGCTTCATCCGGCGGGATGACGCTGGCCGGAGTGAACTTGGCCCGTCCGTCTGTCCGCGGGAAGCCATCACCGAACACGATCGCCTGTCCCGGATCGGTTTCACTGAGCGACGGATAGGTGATCGTCTCGGTCTCAAGCCGCTCCCAGGTGATGTTGTCGAGTGACGCCATGGTCAGCTTCATCTCGGCAAAGACCTGAGACACATCCGTGTAGTCCCAGTTCAGCCCGATGCGCTGCGCAAGCTCGACGGTGATTTTCCAGTCCTCACGCGCCTCACCCGGAGGTGCCACAGCCGGACGCACACGCTGAACCTGACGGTTGGTGTTCGACACGGTGCCGTTCTTTTCATACAGCGCCGAGGCGGGCAGAATGATGTCGGCATAGTTGGCCGTTTCGGTCAGGAAGATATCCTGCACGATCATCAGCTCCAGCTTGGCCAATGCTTCCCGTGCGTGACCAACGTCCGGGTCGGACATGGCCGGGTTTTCGCCCTGAATATACATGCCCTTGATGTTACCCGCATAGGCCTGATCAATGATCTCAGTGACGGTCAGGCCCTTCTCGTTCGAGAAGTCATCCGAGTTCCAGACGTTGTTGAATTTGGCCCGAATGCCGTCATCCATAACCGACTGATAATCCGGCAGGAACATCGGGATCAGACCCGCGTCAGACGCGCCCTGCACGTTGTTCTGACCACGCAGCGGGTGCAGACCCGCACCGGGTTTACCAACATTGCCGGTCATCAATGCCAGCGAGATCAGGCATCGCGAGTTATCGGTGCCGTGAATGTGCTGACTGACGCCCATACCCCAGAAGATCAGACCAGCCTGGGCCTGCGCGAAGGTACGCGCGACACGGCGCAGCTGTTCTGGCTCAATGCCACAAATGGGCGCCATTGCCTCGGGCGTGAAGGCGCGCAGATGCTCTTTTTCGGCTTCCCAGTTCTCGGTCCAGCGGTGGATGTACTGGCTGTCGTACAGTTCCTCTTCGACGATCACGTTCATGATCGCGTTGAGCATCGAAACATCGGCACCGGGGCGGAACTGCAGCATTTCGTCTGCGAACTTGCGCATACCGACGCCGCGCGGGTCCATCACGATCAGCTTGCCACCGCGCTTGGTGAACTGCTTGAAGTAGGTTGCGGCCACGGGGTGGTTTTCGATCGGGTTGGCCCCGATGATGATAACCACATCCGAGTTCTCGACCTCGTTAAAGGTGGCGGTCACTGCGCCCGAGCCCACGTTCTCGATCAGCGCCGCCACGGATGAGGCATGGCACAGACGGGTACAGTGGTCGACGTTGTTGTGCTTGAAGCCCTGACGAATGAACTTCTGGAAAAGATAAGCTTCTTCGTTGGTGCATTTGGCCGAACCAAAGCCAGCGACGTTGCGAGGATCTTCATCACGCAGCGCCTTCAGCTTGGTGGCCGCCAGATCCATTGCCTCTTCCCAAGTCGCCTCGCGGAAATGAGTGCCCAGATTGCCCGGATCGACATTCAACCCTTTTGCAGGCGCATCCTCACGCCGGATCAGCGGTTTGGTCAGGCGGTGTGGATGGTGGATATAGTCGAAACCAAAGCGGCCTTTGACGCACAAGCGGCCTTCGTTTGCCGGGCCGTTGATGCCCTCGACATACTTGACCTTGCCGTCCTTGACCTTCAGCGAGACCTTACAGCCGACGCCGCAGAACGGGCAGACGCTTTCGGTCTCGGAATCGTAGTCTTTGCTGTCGCCCTGCTGCTTTTCGTCCAACACAGTGGCTGGCATCAGCGCACCGGTCGGGCAGGCTTGAACACATTCACCACAGGCGACACAGGTCGAATCCCCCATCGGGTCGTTCTGGTCAAACACCACCTGCGCCGTGTGCCCGCGACCGGCCATGCCGATCACGTCATTCACCTGCACGTCGCGACAAGCACGGACACAGAGGTTGCAGTTGATGCAGGCGTCCAGATTGACGCGCATTGCAACGTGGCTGTCATCCAGCAGCGGGATGTTCTCGGCTTCTTTCGCCGGGAAACGGCTGTCGCTGACATCGTTCAGCTTGGCCATATCCCAGAAGTGGCTGGATCTATCGTGCGCCTCTTCGGGTTGGTCGGCGACCAGCAATTCCATGACCATTGCGCGCGATTTCTCGGCCCGGTCGCTATCGGTTATTACCACCATTCCGTCCGCAGCCGGACGGATGCACGAGGCGACCAGAGTGCGCTCGCCCTCCACCTCGACCATACAGGCGCGACAGTTGCCATCCGGTTTATAGCCGGGTTGAGGCTTGTGACATAAGTGCGGGATCGTGAACCCCTGCCCCTTGGCGGCTTCCCAGATGGTCCAGCCCTCGGGCACGGTGACATCATCGCCGTTCAGGTTGAAGGTGACGGTCTTGGTTGGGCTTGCATCAAGCATGGCTCTGTCTCCCTCAGATTTCGTCAGCGAAGTGTTTCATGACCAGACGGATCGGGTTCGGGGCCGCCTGCCCCAGACCGCAGATCGAGGCATCGCCCATGACCTGGCACAGATCTTCCAGAAGATCCTGATCCCACTTGTCAGCCTGCATCAGCTTCACAGCCTTTTCGCAGCCCGCCCGGCAAGGCGTGCACTGCCCACAGCTTTCATCTTCGAAGAAGCGCAGCATGTTCAGCGCTGCATCGCGTGCGGTGTCCTGATCGGACAGAACCACCACAGCGGCGGATCCGATAAAGGTGCCATGTGGCTGCAGCGTGTCAAAATCCAATGGGATATCATCCATCGACGCAGGCAGCAGGCCCGAGGATGGACCACCCGGCTGATACGCTTTGAAGGTCTGACCTTCAATCATGCCGCCAGCGGCCTCAATCACGTCCAATATGGTCGAACCCGCAGGCAGCAGGTAAACACCCGGCTTGGCCACCCGCCCCGAGATTGAATAGCTGCGCAGGCCCTTGCGATCATTTTTTTCGACGGAGTTCAGAATCTGCGGCCCTTCGCGGCAGATCTTTGAGACCCAATACAGCGTCTCGACATTGTGCACCAAGGTCGGACGGTTAAAGACCCCAACCTGCGCCACAAACGGAGGACGGTGACGCGGCAGGCCCTTCTTGCCCTCGATCGACTCGATCATCGCGGATTCTTCACCGCAGATGTAAGCGCCAGCACCCCGGCGCAGGTCGATGTAACCCGGCTCAACGATCCCGGCCTCTTCCAACGCAGCGATCTCGCGGGCGAGGATTTCCAGCACCGCCGGGTATTCATCACGCATGTAGATGAAGCACGTCTCTGCCTCGACCGCCCAAGCAGCGATCAGCATACCCTCAAGGAAAACATGCGGCGCACGCTCTAGATAATAACGGTCTTTGAAGGTACCGGGTTCGCCCTCGTCACCGTTCACGGCCAGATAGCGGGTGCCTTCGTTCATGCGAACAAAGCCCCATTTCTTGCCGGACGGGAAGCCAGCACCACCCAGACCGCGCAGGCCTGAGGACAGAACGTCTTCTTGTACTTTCTCCCAGTCGCCGCTCTCGCGCAGCTCTTTCAGCTTGGCGTAGCCACCGTTTGCCTGGTAGGCGGCAAAGGTTTCGTAATCGGGCAGATGGGCGTGAGTATCACCGGCGGCAATTGCGGCCTGCACCTTTTCCGGGGTCGCATGGTCGATGTGGTTGTGACCAATCTCAAGCACCGGGGCCGTATCGCAACGCCCCATGCAGGGCGCGCGCACCACACGCACTTCGGATGCGTCCAAGCCATCTTCCAGTGCCTTCTGCAACTGCTGGGCACCGGCCATTTCGCAGGACAGAGAATCACAGACACGGATCGTCAGCGCGGGCGGAGGCGTCTCGTCTTCTTTCACCACGTCGAAATGGGCGTAAAACGTCGCGGTCTCATAGATCTCTGCCTGACCGATCCGCATTTCAATCGCCAGCGCGGCGATGTGATCAGCGCTGATATGGCCGTGCTCATCCTGAATCAAATGCAGAAATTCGATCAGCAGGTCGCGGCGGCGCGGGCGGTCGCCCAACAGGCGCGCAATCTCGGTCTGCGCCTCATCCGTGAACTGACGGCCTTTGGGCGTGTGCCGCCCTTTGCCTTTACCTGACTTCCAGACGCCCTTGGGTGCGCCTGATGGCTTGGTATCTAATGGTGCCATGATGCCCTCCGATTGAGGCTCCGTGTCTCATCAGAATAGCATATCGTCAAATCTCTTATCGCTATCGCACGATAACGACACCTTATCACCGTAAAGACGTCACCACAGCGCGCAAAGCACCAACCGTTGGCAATTCCGGGTCTCGGCTTAAGGTGGCCAGACAAATCGGTTTACTTACAACAGGATCGACCAGAGGCAGCACACGCGTCCCCTTAAGATCACCCAGCGCACGCACCAGAACGCGGGGGACAACTGTGGCTGCCAGCCCTTCACGCGCCATGACCATTGAGGCAGTAAAGCCACTGGTTTCAGCGACCACTTGGGGGTGGAGACCCTGCTCAGCGAAGATGCGGTCCAGTATGCGACGATTCTGCATCTGCGGCTCAAGCAGGCTGAGTGGAAACTCGGCGACCTGTGTCCATGGGATCGGCCCGGTTTCTTCGGTCATATGCGACGGGATCAACAGCACGTAAGTCTCTTCGTACAACGGCTGAACCTGCCGCAGGTCGGTGCCAATGCTGTCGCCATAGGTGATACCCGCATCCAGACTACCTTCGTCCAACCGGTGCTGAATGGACGAGGCCGACATGGTTTCGATCCGTGTGACAACGCGCGGATGCGCCTGATGCAGCCGCTTGATCAGCCGTCCGGTAAAGGCAATCGCGGTTGGGATTACACCCAGTTTGAGTGTCCCGGTAATCTCACCCTTTGAGGCCAGAACCTGCTGTTCCAGCGCCTTTGTCTCATCCAGAATGCGCCGCGCGCGCTGGACGATCATCTCGCCTTCTTCAGTCAGGCCCTGAAACCTGTTGGCGCGGCGCACGATTGAGACACCCAGCCGGTCCTCGAGATTCCGAATACGCATGGAAAACGCTGGCTGAGAAATTCCGCATTCCTCGGCCGCTTTGGCAAAATGGCGATGCCGGGCCAAGGCGCTAAGCAATTGCAGGTCGCGGATTTCGATCATGTTTCGGTATCCCAAGGTGAGGCCAGAAACCCAGATTAGCGGCTTTTACGTTGGGGGAAAGCGATGTGTTCAGGTCAAAGACAAGGCATAGACATTGTTGAGATAGCCCTGGTCTGCAATCCGGAACTGGGTCTCGCCAATCTGTACAAACCCATTGGCCAGATAGAAGGCGATGGCCGGATCGTTTTCTGCATTGGTGGTCAACCAGACGGAATCGGTCCGTTGCTCTCGGCAATGCGACAGCGCTGCCGCAAGCAGGCGCGTGCCGATCCCTTTGCCGTGATGACGCGGCTGAACATAGAACGTCGAAATTTCCATACCCGACCACCCCGCGATAGGGGCATCACAGACCGGAGAGACGCGAATGAACCCGTCGATCCCCTGTGAATTATTCGACACCAGAATGAACTCTTCCGGATCGCTGATCAGGGCACCGATACGCGCTGGCGTGAACTCGGCCAGCGCGTAATCCGCGAAAAAACCGCTAACCCCACGTTTGAGATAGGTGCCAATCCAGACTTCAATCGAGATCGCAGCGATGCTTGACGCATCTGAATGGTCCGCTACACGCAGGATCAATCGGCGCTCAGGTATTGAACAAAAAGTGCATCACATCGCCATCCTTGACGATGTAACCTTTACCCTCGGCCCGCATCTTGCCCGCCTCTTTCGCGCCCTGTTCGCCATTTGCGGCGATGTAGTCGTCATAGGCGATCGTCTCAGCGCGAATGAAACCTTTTTCGAAATCGCCATGGATCACACCAGCAGCCTGTGGCGCAGCGGTGCCGGTGCGGATGGTCCAGGCGCGGGCCTCTTTCGGGCCAACGGTAAAATAGGTTTCCAGCTTGAGCAGGTCATAGCCGGCACGGATCAGACGGTCGAGACCGGGCTCTTCAAGACCCATTTCTTCCAGGAACATCTGTGCCTCGTCTTCTTCCAGCAGGCTGATCTCTTCTTCGATTTTGGCGCTGATGATGACGTGGGAATTGCCCTGAGCCGCGGCCATTTCAGCCACGCGGGCGGAGTATTCGTTACCCTCGGCGGCTTCTTCCTCGGACACGTTGCAGACATAGAGAACCGGTTTGGTGGTCAACAGCTGCAGCATCGTCCATGCCTTGGCGTCTTCGTCAGAGACTTCGACCAGACGCGCGGGTTTGCCGTCTTCCAGCATCGCCTGCGCTTCAGCCAGTAAACGTTCCTGCTGCTGCGCCTCTTTGTCATTGCCTTTCAGCTTTCGCACCAGATTGGCGCGGCGCTTTTCGATGCTTTCCAGATCGGCCAACATCAACTCGGTCTCGATGGTATCGGCATCCGCCACGGGATCGACGCGGCCGTCCACGTGGGTCACATCGCCATCTTCGAAACAGCGCAGCACGTGGGCAATGGCGTCGGTTTCACGGATGTTGGCCAGAAACTGGTTGCCCAGCCCCTCACCTTTCGAGGCACCCTTCACCAGACCGGCAATATCCACAAAGGTCATACGCGTTGGGATGATTTGCTTGGAGCTTGCGATGGTGGCCAGCTTGTCCAACCGGTCGTCAGGGACCGCCACATCGCCCACATTGGGTTCGATCGTGCAGAACGGGAAATTCGCCGCCTGCGCAGCTGCGGTTTTGGTCAGCGCATTGAAGAGGGTCGACTTACCCACGTTCGGCAGACCCACGATTCCCATTTTAAAGCCCATGACGGCCTCCTGCATAGCATTCGAGCGCAGCTTCTATGCAGGTCGGGCACAATGCGCAAGCCAGCGGGCGCATTAGGTACGCAAAGGCGTTTTGACAACACAATTGATTGTCACGGCTTTGTGCGCTTGCTCACATTGAAATGAGAGCACTAGAATCACCAATTAGCAATTTAGAAAAATTGAATAGTGAATGCTGACATGAGATCTTTCGTTCTTGCCCTTGCGGTTCTTTTCGCCGCGACCTCCGCACACGCGCAATCAGTTGTCTTCGGTGCCGGATATGCAGATTTTTCCGAAAGTGACGCAAAAGACCAGGCCGCCTTTTCGGTCGAATACCATCACCGCCCTTTCTACGAGGCAACACGCCTATCCGCGACATGGGGCGGTGCGCTGACCGTGGACGAAGCCGGTGACGTCCATGTGGGTGCTGGCCTGATCGGTACATATACCTTCGCTGAACGCTGGTTCGTAGAAGGCAGCGTCATGCCCGGCTATTTCTCTGAATCAGAGGAACTGAACGACCTGGGCGGCAGTTTCCAGATCCGCAGCCTGTTGGGCGTCGGTTATACGCTGAACAACGGCAACAAAGTCTCGGTGGCGATTACGCATAAATCCAATGCAAGCACGCAGCAGGAAAACCCGGGCGTCAATTCTGTGCTGCTGCGATACCACCTTGCGTTCTAGGGGCTGCGCTGCGAACCGGGATTGATTTCCCCTCAAAGTTTCTGCACATCAGTTCTGAACCTGATTGCAAGGACAGCTTATGACACGTATCGACGCCAAGTTCGCCGCTCTGAAAGAACAGGGAAGGAAGGCGTTCGTCGCCTACATCATGGCCGGTGACCCGGATTTCGAAACCTCGCTTGAAATCGTAAAGGGCCTGCCCGGCGCAGGTGTCGATGTCATCGAACTGGGTCTGCCCTTTACCGATCCAATGGCAGACGGCCCGACGATCCAAGCCGCCGGTCAACGCGCACTGGACAGCGGCATGACTTTGCAGCGGACTTTGGATCTGGCCCGAGCTTTCCGCGAGACCGACGACACCACTCCGATTGTGCTGATGGGCTACTACAATCCGATCTACAGCCGCGGCGTCGATAAGTTCCTTGCAGATGCCAAAGAGGTCGGAATTGACGGTCTGATCGTCGTCGACCTGCCGCCCGAGGAAGACGAAGAACTGTGCTTGCCTGCGCAGGCTGCTGGATTGAACTTCATTCGTCTGGCCACGCCAACCACCGATGACAAACGCCTGCCCCGCGTTCTGCAGAACACGTCGGGTTTTGTGTATTACGTGTCAATCACCGGCATTACCGGTGCGGCCGAAGCCCAAGCTACAAATGTTGGCCCCGAGGTCGCCCGCATCAAATCCGCAACCGATTTACCAGTGATCGTCGGGTTCGGGATCAATACACCTGAAAAATCACAGGCAATCGCAACTGTTGCTGATGGTGCAGTGGTCGGCTCCGCTATCGTCAGCCAGATCGCTGCGGGCAAGCCCACCGGCGAAGTTTTGGATTTCGTGAAATCTCTAGCTGACGGCGCACACTCAGCCTGATCGAGACCTGATCAATTTTTAACGCGGTCGGCCCTGTCCGGCCGCGTTTTTTTGTTGCCCGGAATACGTGGCGTCGCATCGCAACGTCCCAGCGTTGCGAGGGCCTCAAATGGTTGGTAAACAAAAAGAACCAATCCCGCGAAGGCCGAAACATATGCCCGTTATTACCAATATCGACGACCTGAAACGCATCTACGAACGCCGCGTGCCGCGCATGTTTTTCGACTATGCCGAAAGCGGCAGCTGGACCGAACAGACCTTCCGCGACAACAGCTCGGATTTCGAAGATATCAGGCTGCGCCAGCGGGTCGCCGTGGACATGGACGGGCGCTCGACTGCATCGCAGATGATCGGGCAGGATGTTGCGATGCCGGTGGCTCTGGCCCCAGTGGGCCTGACAGGCATGCAGCACGCGGACGGTGAGATGAAGGCCGCAAAGGCTGCCGAAGAATTCGGCGTGCCCTTCACCCTGTCGACCATGTCGATCAACTCGATCGAGGATGTCGCAGGGCATACAAGCAAACCCTTTTGGTTTCAGCTTTATGCAATGAAGGATCAGGATTACGTCGGTCGCCTGATCCAACGCGCCAAGGATGCCAATTGTTCCGCATTGGTGATCACCCTGGACCTGCAAATTCTGGGGCAGCGCCACAAAGATCTGAAAAATGGCTTGTCCGCGCCTCCGAAACTGACAGCCAAGACAATCGCAAACCTCATGACTAAATGGGCTTGGGGGATAGAAATGCTGGGCGCACATCGGCGCGAATTTGGCAATATCGTTGGTCATGCCGAAGGCGTTTCTGACGCCTCGTCGCTGGGCGCGTGGACGGCCGAGCAATTCGACCCCAGCCTCGATTGGAAAAAGGTCGAAAAGCTCATGGAACAATGGGGCGGCAAGGTGATCCTGAAAGGCATTCTGGATGCCGAAGACGCGAAGATGGCGGCTAAGCTGGGCGCAGATGCCATCGTTGTTTCAAACCACGGCGGGCGACAGTTGGACGGGGCGCTCAGTTCGATCCGCGTTTTGCCTGAAATCATGGACGCAGTTGGTGACGACGTCGAAGTCCATCTGGACAGCGGCATCCGGTCCGGGCAGGACGTTCTCAAAGCGCTGGCACTTGGGGCCAAAGGCACTTACATCGGTCGCGCTTTTGTCTATGGGCTGGGTGCGATGGGTCAACAAGGTGTCACCACCGCGCTGGATATCATCCACAAAGAGCTGGATACCACGATGGCCCTGTGCGGCGAGCGGGATGTGAGTAGTCTGGGTCGTCACAACCTGCTGATCCCCGAGGATTTCGGCGGTCGTTGGCAGGCCTGATCTCGCAAAACCTTGCAGCAAACCATGTTAAACGGGGCTCTACGCCCACTGCAGCAAACTGCGAATCCCCTGGGATATTTTTTGCCAGATGAAGCTGGGGATCAGCTCTTCATTTGGCCCCAAATATCCCGGAGCGCGAGGCAGAGCCTCGCAAAGTATGAAGACCGCTAAAAACCCCTTTTCAAACCTGACAATTCAAGCTAAGGACGCGGCTTCACGCGGGCATACAGCCTTGGAGGATGCCCGCCCTAACATTGGAGAATTATCATGGCTGGAGAGATTCCTGATCTCGTAGCTCTGGAACGGACGGGGACAGGCAAGGGCGCCGCTCGTCAGGCACGCCGCGACGGCATGGTTCCGGGCATTGTATTTGGTGGCGACAAAGAACCGCTGCCGATTCAGATCCCGTTCAACGAACTGTTCAAGCGCCTGAAAGCTGGCCGGTTCAAGTCGACCCTGTGGAACCTGAAAGTTGAAGGCCAGGAAGACGTCCGCGTCATCTGCCGCGACGTTCAGCGTGACGTCGTCAAAGACCTGCCGACCCACCTGGATCTGATGCGCCTGCGTCGCACCACCAAGATCGCGCTGTTCATCCCGGTTGAGTTCATCAACGAGGAAGAAGCACCCGGCATCAAAAAGGGCGGCGTTTTGACGGTTGTCCGTCCGGAAGTCGAACTGCTGTGCACCGCAGGTGATATTCCTGAGAAGATCACTGTTGACGTGACCGGCATGAACATCAACGACGTTGCCACCATTTCGTCGGTCGACCTGCCCGAAGGCACCAAGCCGACCATCGATCGTGACTTCGTGATCGCGAACATCTCGGCACCGACCGGTCTGGTAACGGATGATGACGAAGAGGGTGAAGAGGGCGAAGTGGCCGTAGACGAAGTTGAAGTCGTCGGTCAGGAAGCCGAAGAATAAGTTCAGGTTTCTGTACCTTGAATTTGAAACGGGGCTCCTTTGGAGCCCCGTTTTTTTTGTCGAATGCGGATCTTCGCGCTAGCTTGCCGCCGGCTCCGGCATTCACTCTGGCAGATTGAAATCACGGCCCCTACTGGCCAGGCGCGCCTCACCTGCTGCTGTTAGTGACAGGCAATGGCAGACGAAGTCTCACTGGAATTCCGAACCAATTCGGGGCATGAGGAAGCAAGTCGTACAATGACGCGCGGAGCAGAACCATGAAACTTTTTGTCGGGCTGGGCAATCCGGGGCAGAAATATGCCCGGAACCGGCACAATATCGGCTTTATGGCACTGGACAGGATTGCCGGCGATCACGGTTTCGGCCCGTGGAAATCAAAGTTTCAGGCAGAAATCGCCGAAGGGCGGTTAGGCTCGGAAAAGGTGCTGCTGGTCAAGCCGCAAACCTTCATGAACCGCTCGGGTCAATCCGTGGGTGAGGCCATGCGCTTCTATAAGCTGGACTCGACAGATGTGACCGTTTTTCATGACGAGCTGGATCTTGCGCCCGGTAAGGTGCGTGCGAAAGCAGGTGGAGGTCACGCTGGGCATAACGGTCTGCGGTCGATTCATGACCATATCAGCCCGGCCTATGATCGAGTTCGTCTGGGCATTGGGCATCCGGGCCGTAAGGAACTGGTCTCGCCTTATGTCCTGAGTGACTTTGCTAAGGCAGATTCGGATTGGCTGGAAGACGTCTTACGGGGGGTTTCCGACGGTGCCGGTCATTTGGCAGATGGCGATGGTGGCAAATTCATGAACGCGGTCGCATTGCGCACCGCACCGCCACGGTCATCAAAAACCGCTGCGGCCTCCTCGAAATCGGTCGCTGCAGCTACCCCTGAACCCGAGGCGGACACCAGGTCCGCCATGCAAAAACTGATGGACAAGTTCAAGTAAGGTCAACGATGTTGCCGCTACGTCTCAATTGCGAACTGCGCCAGTCCGCGCTCCAATGCACACCAAAAGCGGGAGGTAACATATGCGAACCCTGATGAAATGGGTGCTGCGCATCGTTTTGATGTTGGTGCTGGCAGCGGTGGTCGTTGGCGTTTGGAAGCGCGAGGAGATTCAGCGCCTGATGGCAGTGAACTCTTTGTTTTCCGAAGAAAAGATCATTTACAACTTCTCTCACATGGATGACGCCTTCCTGACTGTCGACCTGCCAAGGGGGGAAGGTGCGACATTCGAACTGCCCTACGGCCCCGGTTTTGACCTGCCCGAGGGCACGGACAAATGGGTCGAAGACCGGGCCGTAACCTCTTTGCTGGTGATGCAGGACGGGCAGATCAGGTTCGAAGAATACTATTTGGGGACCGCCCCCGAGGATCGCCGGATATCCTGGTCGGTCGCCAAAAGCTATCTGTCCGCCCTGTTCGGCATCCTGATGGCCGAAGGCGCCATCGACTCGCTGGACGATCCGGTGGTCAAATACGCCCCGAAACTGCAGGGCACCGCTTATGATGGCGCAACGATCCGCAATGTTCTGAACATGGCCAGCGGTGTGACCTTCGACGAGGACTATCTGGACTACAACTCCGACATCAACCGAATGGGTCGCGTCGTCGCCCTGGGTGGAGAGCTGGATGACTTTGCCGCCTCGCTGAACGAAACGTTCGTCGAGCCCGGCGAGACATGGCAATATGTCTCGATCGACACCCACGTTATCGGCATGATTGTTCGCGGTGCGACGGACCGGTCTGTGGCTGATTTGCTGACCGAAAAGATCATCGAACCTCTGGGCCTTGAACGCGACGGCTACTATGTCACCGACGGTGCTGGCGTGGCTTTCGTCTTGGGCGGGTTGAACTTCACCTCTCGCGACTTTGCCCGGTTTGGACAGATGATCCTGCAAAACGGCGAGCATAATGGCCAGCAGATCGTGCCCGCCGAATGGATTGCGGAATCCGTTTTTCCGAGCGCCCCGACCGAAGCCGGAGAGATCGGGTATGGCTACCAGTGGTGGATCCCCGTCGGCGCGCATGAAGGCGAGTTTCTGGCCCGTGGCGTTTATGGTCAGTACATCTATTTCGACCAACCGCGCGGTGTTGTTATCGTTTCAACCGGGGCTGATCGCAGTTTCCGTGACGATGGCGTCAACGAAACAAACATAGAAATGTTCCGCACAATCGCCCAAAGCCTGTAAGGTGTGCCCATGCAAAAACTGGACAGCATAAACGTTCTGGGGGGCGTCCTTGCCCCCTGCTCCCGCGATCCACAGACCGGTTTTTTTCGGGACGGGGCCTGTAACACCTGCGCCGAAGATCAGGGCAGTCACACGGTCTGCGCGGTCATGACGGCCGAGTTTCTGGCCTATTCCAAGTATGTTGGCAATGACCTCAGCACACCGCGCCCCGAGTTCGATTTTCCCGGTCTCAAGCCCGGTGACAACTGGTGCCTGTGTGCCGGGCGCTTCCTGCAGGCCCATGACGAGGGCTGCGCGCCCAAGGTTGATCTGGAGGCCACACATCAGCGGGCATTGGACATCGTCCCTATTGGAATTTTACGTGAAAATGCCGTCGAACCTGATTGACCTCAGGGGTAAAAAGACATCAAAGAAACCCGCCAGCCGAAACTTTGTTTAGCAAGCGCGAAACCGTCAAAAAACGAGGTAGGCTATGAGCTTTATCGCCATGAACCGCTTCAAAGTCCGTTTGGGCAGCGAAGCCGATTTCGAATCCGTTTGGAAAGACCGCGAAAGCCGGTTGAAAGAACTGCAAGGATTTCAAGAGTTCCGCCTTCTGAAAGGCCCCGAAGGCGACGGGTATCGGCTGTATTCCAGCCACGTGATTTGGGACAATCGCAGCGATTTCGCGGCCTGGACCAATTCCGAACAATTCCGCGATGCGCACAAGAATGCAGGCAACGGCAAGACGCAGTCGGCTCTGATGGGACCACCTCAGTTCGAGGGGTTCGAAACGGTTTTGCATCAGAGCTGATCAATCCATGTCGCCAACACCGGATTGATGTTTACACGGCGCGGGCCAGATAGCCGCGCGATGTGCGCGAGGGCGGGCCAGTTGGAAAACTGTGCTCCGCCTCCAACACCCACCCCGCGTCCTTAAGCATCTTGGCCACCTGTTGCGGTCTGTACGAACGGTGACGCCATTGAAACCAGATAATCGCGTTGCACCAGTGTGGTTTGCTGACGACCAGCCACAGCTTTGCCGCTGGCGCGGCCTGCCTGCGCATGTGGCGCAGGGCGTCGGTAGGGTTTTCGCAATGTTCAAGGACATGGGCTGCCAGAACGCAATCAAAAGGCTGGGCTGGTGGAAAATCCTCCAACCGGGATCGGGCAGTCTGGGTCGTAACGCCCCTTAGGGCCAGCGCACCCTCGGCCTGTTTCAGCATTTTCCCGGACGGCTCGAGCAGTGTGACCTTACCTTCGGGCTGAATGACCGCCCGTGCCTCGGCAAAAGCACCTGTCCCGCACCCCACATCCAGCCCGTTCCGGCCTAGATCATCCGCTGAACCGATCGACAGAAACCCCAGATAGGCATCAAAATAGCCCAGCAGACGCATCTTATCCGCCCAGCCGGGGGCTGCGGCATCGTACTTTTGATCGAGACTTTCGGAACTGGACGCGTTCTGCATGCCATGCAGCGTGACATGAAACACCCGGGGCGCAAAGCCCCGGGCGCGCGTTATCCGGCCGAACGGCCTTCGGTGTCGGACATATCAAAGTTCAGGTATTTGGCGACCGTCTGAACGTCCTTGTCCCCGCGACCGCACATGTTCATGCAGATCAGGTGATCCTTGGGCAGTACGGGCGCGATCTTCATGACATGCGCCAACGCGTGGCTGGGCTCCAACGCGGGGATGATGCCTTCGGCTGCACAGCACAGCTGAAACGCTTCCAGCGCCTCTTTGTCGGTGATCGAGACATAGTTCGCGCGACCGATGTCATTCAGCCAGGAATGCTCGGGCCCAATGCCAGGGTAATCCAAGCCGGCCGAGATCGAATAGCCTTCGAGTATCTGGCCGTCATCGTCCTGCAGCAAGTAGGTGCGGTTACCGTGCAGTACACCCGGACGACCACCGGTCAGCGAGGCGCAATGCTCCATCTTTTCGTTCACGCCCTTGCCGCCAGCCTCGACACCGATGATGTTGACGCTCTTGTCGTCAAGGAACGGGTAGAATAGGCCCATCGCATTCGACCCACCGCCGATGGCGGCGATAAGCGTGTCGGGCAAACGGCCTTCGGCCTTTTGCATCTGTTCCTTGGCTTCCTTGCCGATGATCGACTGGAAATCACGCACCATCGCCGGATACGGGTGCGGGCCCGCCACGGTACCGATGCAATAGAACGTATCACGTACATTGGTGACCCAGTCACGCAGCGCGTCGTTCATCGCGTCCTTCAGCGTGCCTCGTCCGGAAGTAACCGGAATTACCTCGGCACCAAGCAGGCGCATACGGAACACGTTGGGCGCTTGACGCTGCACATCGTGCGCACCCATATAGACCACACATTTCAAACCGAACTTGGCGCAGACGGTGGCTGTTGCCACACCGTGCTGCCCTGCCCCGGTTTCCGCGATGATCCGGGTTTTGCCCATGCGCCGCGCCAGAATGATCTGGCCCAGAACATTGTTAATCTTGTGCGCGCCGGTGTGGTTCAATTCGTCGCGTTTCAGATAGATTTTCGCACCACCCAGATGCTCGGTCAGGCGTTCCGCGTAATACAGCGGCGAGGGGCGACCCACATAGTTCGCCCACAGATCGTCCATCTCGGCCCAGAAGGTGGGATCATCCTTGGCCTTCTCATATTCCTCTTCAAGCGACAGGATCAGCGGCATCAGCGTTTCGCTGACAAACCGTCCGCCGAAGATGCCAAACCGGCCTTGCTCGTCGGGACCGGACATGAAGGAATTGAAAAGATCGTTGGCCATGGGTGTCTCCCTCGTCGTACCCGTTGTTCATAAGAGGTAGTGGATGGTTTTGCCATGGCAAAACGTATCATTTCGCGGGCCTGAATCGATGCTTCCAGATCCGCAGGGCCTGCTCTTCGGTTGGAACTGCAATGCATGAGAAATGGTGGAACGCATGCGTGATGGACAACCGGTCCGATGCCTCAAGAACGCGCCTGTGTGGTCCCGAATGGGCAAATGTCAGCATGGCCTCGGCGTCTTGCCAAACACTGAGTGAAAAGTAGAGACCGCCGTGAGGGAACATCTGCGCATGCTCGCATAATGGATCCCCTCGCGCCTGCTTCAACGCTTGCCCGGCCCGCCAAAAGAACTCTGGCGCGTTGTACCAATGTTGCAGGGAAACCCCACCAATCGCTGCAATCATCTTTGTTCCTCCCCAGCGCTATATACGGGGGAAGTCAGCATTCAGATCAATGAGTGGCGGATACGAATTCGGAAATCTTAATGGTATCTTTAACTCCCGGCGCGCTTTCGACACCCGAAGACACATCGACTTGTTTTGCACCGGTCATCCGGATCGCCTCGGCAACGTTGTCTGGCGTCAGTCCCCCGGCCAGCATCCATGGCTTTTGCCAGTATTTCCGGCCGGCCAGCAGCCGCCAATCAAAGGCCAACCCATTCCCGCCCGGCAGTTCGGATGTACGCGGAGGTTTCGCGTCGATCAGCAACTGATCTGCAACCTCGGAATACAGGTCAATTGCGCGCAGATCCTCGGCCTCGGCGATGCCGATTGCTTTCATCACCGGCAAGCCAAACCTGTCGCGAACCTCAGAAACACGCTGCGGTGTTTCTTTGCCGTGCAGTTGCAACATGTCCAAGGGCACGCTTGCGACGACGCGGTCCAGTTCAGCGTCCGTCGCATTCACGGTCAAGGCGACTTTGGCTACGCCTGCTGGCACAAGTTGGGCCAGTGACGCGGCCGCATCAATTTCCAGATGACGCGGCGATTTTTGGAAGAAAACAAACCCGACATATCGCGCGCCAGCGTTAGCCGCAGCGCGCACATGATCAGGTGCGGTCAGCCCGCAGATTTTAACAGCTACGTTCGTCATAAAAGTGCCTTAGCTGGCTTCGTCCAGCAGAGCCAGAACGTCGTCCTTGCCCTCGTTCTGCTTTTTCTTGAGCTTCTTGACCTCACGCTCAAGCTTGCGCACTTCTCCGGTCTTGGTCGAGGCATCGCGGCGGTGTTTATGCTCGCGCAGCCATTCCCACAGGAAGCCGATGATCAAACCGGCCACGACGCCGCCCAGCACCACGATGAACAGTGGCAAAGACGTTGAGAAATTGAGCCCCAGCAACTCGGCCAGGGCATCCGGCATCAGTTTCAACTCGACCATCTGGCGATTGGCCAGCGAGATTGACACAAGAACGATCCCGAGGATCGCCAGGAAAGCATATCGAAGGTAACGCATCATGGTGTCAGGCTTTACCGTTCAATCGGTCCCTTAGCAACTTGCCAGTTTTGAAGAATGGAACACATTTTTCTTCGACCTGCACGGTCTCACCCGTACGAGGATTGCGGCCAACACGCGCGTCACGTTGTTTGACCGAGAACGCACCGAAGCCGCGCAGTTCAACACGGTCGCCACGCGCCATGGCATCTGTCACTTCTTCGAACACGGTATTCACAATCCGCTCGACATCACGCTGATAGAGATGCGGGTTTTCGTCGGCGATTTTCTGAATCAGTTCTGAACGGATCATGAGTGTTACCCTCCCAGGCGACCGGTTAACCATGTCTATACTTCTGGACAGTATAGGAAAAAACCGTGATCGGGGGAACGTAAACTCTGCGTGCAAAGCATTCATTTTACAGCAAAGTCGCGCGATTTTTTGCTTGTTCAGGCAAAATCCGCTCTTAAAGCGTGAACGACGGCCGCGATAAGCCCAAATTTTGGAACATATTGATTCGCAACAAAAACGGCCCCGCGCGTCTGCACGGGGCCGTAAATTCGGCTGAAAATCCAGCCTGAGCTTAGTCGCCGGATTTCAGCGCTGCACCCAGGATATCGCCCAGCGATGCGCCCGAGTCGGAAGAACCGTACTGTTCCACGGCCTCTTTCTCTTCGGCGATCTCACGTGCCTTGATCGACAGACCCAGACGGCGAGTCTTGCTGTCGACATTGGTGACGCGGACGTCGATCTTGTCGTTAACCGAGAAACGCTCGGGGCGCTGCTCTGCACGGTCACGCGACAGGTCGGAACGACGGATGAAGGACTTCATGCCTTCGTATTCTACCTCGATGCCGCCATCTTCGATCGCAGTGACTTCGACAGTGATGATCGAACCGCGCTTCACGCCGCCAACGGCTTCTGCGAACTTGTCACCACCCAGGGCTTTGATCGACAGCGAGATACGCTCTTTTTCCACGTCAACTTCCGAGACAACGGCCGAAACCATGTCGCCTTTGCGGTAGTTCTGGATCGCATCTTCGCCACGTTCGTCCCACGACAGGTCGGACAGGTGAACCATGCCATCGATGTCGCCTTCGAGGCCAATGAACAGACCAAATTCGGTGATGTTTTTGACTTCGCCTTCGACTTCGGTGCCCTCGGGGTGTGTTTCTGCAAACACTTCCCACGGGTTGCGCATGGTCTGCTTCAGGCCCAGAGACACACGACGCTTGGCGCCGTCGATTTCCAGAACCATGACGTCGACTTCCTGGCTGGTCGAAACGATCTTGCCGGGGTGGACGTTTTTCTTGGTCCAGGACATCTCGGACACGTGCACCAGACCTTCGACACCGGCTTCCAGCTCGACGAACGCGCCGTAGTCGGTGATGTTGGTGACGCGACCCTGATGGACCGAGCTCAGCGGATACTTGGCAGCAACCAGATCCCATGGATCTTCCTGCAGCTGCTTCATGCCCAGGCTGATGCGGTGGGTCTCTTTGTTGATCTTGATGACCTGAACCTTAATGGTTTCGCCGATCGTCAGGATCTCGGACGGGTGATTCACACGACGCCATGCCATGTCAGTTACGTGCAGCAGGCCATCAACGCCGCCCAGGTCAACAAACGCACCGTATTCGGTGATGTTCTTGACCACGCCTTCGACGGTCTGACCTTCGGTCAGGTTGCCAATGACTTCGGCACGCTGTTCGGCACGCGATTCTTCCAGGATAGCACGGCGCGACACAACGATGTTGCCACGGCGGCGGTCCATTTTCAGAATCTGGAACGGCTGCTTCAGACCCATCAGCGGGCCAGCGTCGCGCACGGGGCGAACGTCAACCTGCGAGCCGGGCAGGAACGCAACTGCGCCACCCAGATCGACGGTGAAGCCACCTTTGACACGACCAAAGATTGCACCTTCGACGCGCTGGTCGTCGGCATATGCTTTTTCCAGACGGTCCCATGCCTCTTCACGGCGGGCCATCTCGCGCGAGATAACGGCTTCGCCACGGGCGTTTTCTGCGGCGCGCAGGTAGACTTCTACCTCGTCACCAACAGCGATTTCAGGAGCTTCGCCGGGATTCGCGAATTCTTTCAGATCAACGCGGCCTTCCATTTTGTAGCCAACGTCGATGATGGCTTGGCCGGCTTCGATCGCCAGTACCTTGCCTTTGACAACAGAACCCTCTTCGGGCGTGTCCATTTCGAAGCTTTCGTTCAGGAGGGCTTCGAATTCCTCCATGGTTGTATCAGCCATCTGGCAGTGTTTTCCTTTACATACGTTTTTACTGGCCGAGCGGTTGTCTCCGCCGGTCTTGTTTCATGGTGTCATCGGACGTGATCCGGTGCGCCCCTGAGCAAACAAACACAAAGGGCCGAGGTGACCCGGCCCTGCTCAGTAACGTCATCCGGACGTTGACCGCCCTTGTGTTGACAGCGCGCGTATATGCGGAATTCCCGACATGTGCAAGAGGAAAGCCTTGATATACAGGGCATCGGCCGCCGTCACACTCGGCGCGCCATGTCCCAAACGCGCCCGTCCCGTTGCAACATAGATTGCTCAATCGCATTCAATCGCGAATAGGCATCATCTGGATTATGCGCGCCGCCTACTTTATGCCAAATGCGCAGCGCCGAGGCCGGGCTCCACGGCAAACAAGCCGAGGCAAGCCACAATCGCAATTCGGCAGGCAACGCATCATAGGCCTGCATTGGTGATCCCGTCCGCCGGCGGCGTTTGATCCGGCTGCGCAGGTTTCGGTTCTTTCTGCGGTCAGTCATTGTGCGCTCCGTTCATCGGCGCGCACGAACCTAGACTGTCAGGTGTCAGTGGATATCGCCATGCTCGCTCGATAATTTTGCTATGTTATTACATTGGTAATATCCATGTGCAACCGCCCTCGTAATGGCATTGCTCGATTCCCGCGAAGAATGTCGTGTTTCGCACAGCAAAGTCTGCGCCAATTGCGAAACTTTGAAAAAGTCGGAGGATCTCATGCGTCAACACCTGAATTTTCTCGTCATCGTTTCAGACGAACACCGCAAAGACGCGATGGGATGCGCTGGCCATCCGATTGTCAAAACACCTAATCTGGATGCACTGGCCGCGCGCGGCACGATGTTTCAGTCCGCCTACACACCCTCACCCATGTGCGTACCCACACGGGCGGCGCTTGCGACCGGTGACTGGGTTCACACGACAGGAAACTGGGACAGCGCAACACCCTATGACGGACATCCGCGCAGCTGGATGCGGCAGTTGCGCGATGCAGGGCGCGAGGTCGTCTCTGTTGGAAAACTGCATTTCAGGTCCAACGAAGACGACAATGGCTTCTCGCGGGAAATCCTGCCGATGCACGTGGTCGGAGGTGTCGGCTGGGCCGTTGGGCTTTTGCGCGAAAACCCACCAGACTATGATTCGGCATCCGAGCTGGCGGGTGATGTGGGCGTCGGGCCCAGCACCTATACCGATTACGATCTGGACATTGCCGCAGCAGCCGAGGCCTGGCTGGCCGATCCCGCGCGACAGGACAAACCCTGGGCTGCATTTGTGTCGCTGGTCAGCCCACACTATCCCCTGACCTGTCCCAAGGAATGGTACGACCTTTACGATCCAGCTCAGATGGATTTGCCAGTCGGGTATGGCAAAGGGCTGCCTAATCATGAAGAGCTGCGCAACATCGCCGCGTTCTTCAACTATGAGGACTATTTCGACGAACAGAAAATGCGCGAGGCGAAAGCGGCTTATTATGGCCTGATCTCACTGATGGATGATTGCGTGGGGCGCATCCTGAAAGCCTTGTCCGACAGTGGTCATGCTGAAAATACGGTCGTGATCTATGTCTCGGACCACGGTGACATGATGGGGGATCAGGGGTTTTGGACCAAACAGGTAATGTATGAGGCCAGTGCAGGAATTCCGATGATCGCGACCGGCCCGGGTATCCCGTCGGGACGGCGCGTCACCACATGTACCAATCTGACCGATATCGCTGCAACTGCCCGGGACGTCTGCGGCGTCGAAGCCGACGACGGCAACGCGGGTCAACCCGGCTTGTCTCTGATCGAGTTGGCCAAAGCACCGGACGACCCCGACCGGACCGGTTTCAGCGAATACCACGATGGTGGGTCAAAAACCGGCAGTTTCATGGTGCGATGGGGCGAATGGAAATACGTCTATTATGTCGGACAGCCCCCGCAATTGTTCGACCTGTCAACCGATCCGCAGGAACAGACCAACCGCGCGCAGGATCGGGTAAATGACCCGCAGGTTCAGACCGCGCTGGCCGAAGGGGAACGCCGCCTGCGCGAAATCTGCGACCCCGAAGAGGTCAACGCCCACGCCTTTGCCGACCAGCGCAAAAAAATCGAAGACCTGGGCGGAGAAGAAGCCTGCCGCACGGCCTTTGTCTTCAATCACACGCCCACCCCATCCGAGCAGGAAAAGCTGCGTGAAGGACCCGCGCTTTAACGCAGGTATTTTGCATTTCTCCAGTGGGTCCTCGGTCCGCGCAGCGCAGTTCAATGCTGCGACCACCGCAAAGCTGCGCGGAGCGCTAGGACCTTCTAGAACAGTTGCAGGTCCTTCTTGCCGCTTTGGATTTCGGCAAGGTTCGGCATGTTCTGGATTGCCACGGGTGCAAGTTGTTCGCCCGGCATCGCGACGGTCGGTTGCATCGCAGCCGCCATACCAAAGGCTGGGGGCTGCTCCAGCTCTCCTCGGATATCGCGCAGCAGTGTTTTGTGATCCGGCATCGCCTTGAGGATCTGCGCAAGATCCACCTTCGCGCCCTTCCACCACTGGAACCAAATCGGTTTCTTCAACGGCCGCAGACGATCACGGATGCCGGTCCCATAGCCGGTGTCATAGACCTGCTTGCCCAAAAGAACCGTCTGATAAACGCGGAAATTAAACAGTGTGGCGAATTCGATATCGTGTTCCATGGGCAGGCGGTGCTGCCACAATTCCAGGTTTTCGGCCAAACGATCCGGTATCTTCATCTCTGTGCGCGCATCGATCCAATATTGATCATCCGTGCGGTTGCCCAGGCGATAGTGCAGACAGATGAAATCCAGGACCTCGTCATACATCTTGTTCATTTGCCGGTTATATCTTGCCCGCAGCGATGGTTCGATGTCGCGTGTAGGCAGGTGTTCTGCGAACCAGCGCACCGCATGATCAACCATATGGATTGCGGTACTTTCCAACGGTTCAATGAACCCGCCAGACAAACCGATTGCCAGACAGTTCTTGACCCAGGCATTGCGCACGCGCCCGATGCGCATCGGGATCACGCGCGGTGTCAAACCTTTGCCGCTGTCGCCTAGCCATTCGAGATATTCATCTGCCGCCTGATCATCCGTGCGATGCGCCGATGAATACACATAGCCTGTGCCCACACGGTTGTAGAGCGGTACCCGCCATGTCCAACCGGCGCCCAGCGCGGTAGACCGGGTGACGCTTTCGATTTTCTCTGGGTCGGGATGTTCAATCTGCAACGCCATGGCGCGGTCGTTGGGCAGGTAATCCGAGTAATCCATAAACGGCTCACCCAGTGCTTTGTTGATGATCAAACCGCGGAACCCGGTGCAATCTATGACCATCTCGATGTCGTGACGGCCCTTACGCTCTAACATCAGATGGCTGACATTGCCCTGTTCATCCAGCTCAACCGCCTGCACCTCATCCTGGATATGCTCAACGCCGCGCTTGGTGCAGACCTTGGTCAGCATGCCCGCAAATTTCACAGCGTCCAGATGATATGCATAGCCAAACCGTTGCTCGAACTCGGGCTGACCCAGCGGTCGCCCGCCCTTGCACAGGCGGGCCAGATCGTCATGCGGCGAGATGGATTGCGTAAAGTCCCGATCGCCATTGCCAAAGCGTAAGAAGTATTCGGCGGCTTCCAATCCTTCCAACAACTGACCGTGGGCAAAAGGGTTCACGTAGTCGATGCGATTGCCCTTTGAGTCCTTGTTCCAATTGCAGAACTTCACGCCCAGCTTGAACGACGCATTGGTCTCGCGAAAAAAATCCCGCTCGGAAATGCCCGCCTGACGCAGAGTGACCGGCATGCGCGGCACCGTGGCTTCACCGACGCCAACGGTGGCGATATTGGGGCTTTCGATCAGGCAGATGCGCGGGCGATCCTTGGGGGCCGAGGTGCGTGAAAACACCATGTCCAGTATCAGCGCGGTCATCCAACCCGCCGTGCCACCACCCACGATAGTGATCTTACGCAAACGATTATTCATATTGTTCTGTCCCTGTTGGCTTGAGGGATTTTTTGGCTGCTTCCCCTTTTTGTTTTTGAGGATTGTATGGCAGCCTTCCCTTCTGGCATGGAAAAAGCATAGCAGGTTTCCTGCGTCCAGCTAGGGTCTAGCGCGCCCTGACCTGAATGTACCTTCCTTCTTTCGGCAAAGCGACGCTCGGTCACGGCACCCTGCCCCGGGCAGTACACATAACCGCGATGCGTTAAAGGCAAACCGGGCCGCCGATGGACCGCAGCTTCTGCGCGGCAACTTGAAATCAGAGCAAACGCAATTCCCGGGCGCGTGTCAGATTTCCTCACCTTTTTTCAGAAGCTCTTCGATCAGATCGCGCTGCAAATCCTGGCTGTCGCCCCCTCCGAATTCCGCCGCTCCACCGGTGTACAAGGTGCCATAGGTCTTGGCGATATTCACTGTCTGGGCCAGCCCCGAGATCAGTTGGTTCTTGTCCAGCCGGGATAGCGGATGGATGTACGCAGCCCACAAGATACCATTTGCGAGCGCGTAACGCGCGTCCAGCGTACTGTCAAAATTCGCCTGCATCACGCGTTCAAGGTCAGCGGGCGACAAATCTTCGGCGCTGCCAATCGCGACCATGGCCCGCATCCGATCCGCATTGATATCCGTAACGACCAGCACCGTTACGTCCCCAACCTTCAGCTCAAATCCCGGTCCAAACGGTTTCGCGTCAGGATCGAGCGCAAAGATGATCTTTCCCAACCGCTCATACGTCATTGGGGGTTCCGGCTCAGCCGTCTCTTGAGCCAATGCACTTCCGGCAAGGAAAATCATCAATAAGGCTAATCGGATCATGGCATCGCTCCTGCAGGCTATAGGCCGACAATAGGGTCGAGGCACAGACCTGACCAAACAAAGCTTGGTGAACAGTATTTCGAAGGCACCGACAGCTTTGAACGATCTGCAAGATACTCAGGGCCTTCTGCGATAGCTCGTTCAGAACCGAGTTCCTAGCTTTGGTTCAGCGGCTGGCAGACCTGCTGGCCGGATACTGAACCGGAAAGGAAACACAAATGAAGTCTCTCGTTCTTACCACCCTAATCGCCACATTGCCCCTGATCGCAGCCCCGGCCTTTGCTGCGGATGAGATCAACGTATCAAACGGTATTTCTGCCGCCGGTGCGCCGCTTGCCGCGCATGGGGTCGATCTGGTGACTCTCGTTAACGACGGCAACCCGGTCGATGGCTTTGCCACCCACTCGGCCACTTATGACGGCGCATCTTATTACTTCACCAGCGCCGCCAACCGCGAAGCGTTCGAGGCCAACCCGGCGGCCTACCTGCCACAACATGGCGGGTTCTGTTCGTTCGGCGTTTCTGTCGGCAAAAAATTCGACGGCGATCCGGATCAATACCTGGTGGCTGACGGAAAGCTGTATCTGTTCCTGAACGCAGATACTCGCGCGGCGTTCCTTGAAGATGTCTCTGCCACATCCGAAACCGCTGACAATCAGTGGTCCAAGATCAAAAGCATCGCGGTCGGAGAACTGTAATCTGGCCACAAAAGACCAAGGCCTGCACGGTTACGACCGTGCGGGCTTTTTTGCTTCGATGACCTTGATAGCTTTTTCCAACGCGGCTTCGACGCTCAAATCTGACGTGTCCAGCAGGACTGCATCCTCTGCTGGCTTCATCGGCGCAGTGCTGCGTTCCGTATCCCGCGCGTCGCGCTCTTTTACGTCCGACAGCACCTGTTCACGCGAGATATCATTGCCCTTCGCGATGAGCTCAAGGAACCGACGCTCGGCCCGAACTTCGGGGCTGGCGGTGACGAACAGTTTCACCTCGGCCTTGGGACAAATCACAGTACCGATGTCGCGACCATCCAGCACCGCGCCCCCGCTGCGGCGCGCAAACGCCCGCTGAAAGTCAACCAACGCGGCCCGAACCTCGGGGATCACGGCTACTTTTGAGGCTGCTTGCGCAATCTCGGCCGTGCGCAAATCGCCCTGCTCCAACTCTTCGGCGGTCAGGGCGTGCGCTGCCGCAATCGGCTCCAGTCCCTGCAAAGTCCGCCTGCCGACCGCGCGGTACAAAAGCCCGGTGTCCAGATGCGCGAAGCCAAATCGGGCCGCGACCGCTTTTGAGATCGTGCCCTTGCCCGCTGCAGATGGTCCGTCAATGGCGATTGTGAACTGCGAATCTAACATCAAACCTACCGATTATTACGCTGCAACTTCGCACCCAACGTGGCCATCAAAGGTTCAAAAATCGGGAACGAGGTGGCGATCGGGCCCGCATCGTCGACGGTTACACCCTTTTTGGCCCCCATCCCCAAAATCATGAACGACATGGCGATCCGGTGGTCCAGAAAGCTTTCGCAGGTGCCGCCACCGGGGACGTTGCCGATGCCCAGCCCTTCAACCGACCACCATTCATCACCTTCTTCGACAGTTACACCATTGGCGCGCAGGCCCCGAGCCATTGCGTCGATCCGGTCGCTTTCCTTTACGCGCAGTTCTTTTACGCCGCCCATCATCGTGACACCGGTGGCATTTGCCGCAATCACGGACAAAACCGGGTATTCATCAATCATCGAGGCCGCGCGTTCCGGTGGAACATCGATCCCCTTCATATCCGGCGAGTACTTTGCGCGCAGATCGGCGACAGGTTCGCCGCCCTCTTCGCGCTCATTCTCATAGGTCAGGTCTGCACCCATCTCGCGCAGCGTAGTGAACAACCCCGCACGGGTGGGGTTCAGGCCGATGCCCGGCACCAAAACGTCCGACCCCGGCGTGAGCAGCGCCGCGCAGACCGGAAAGGCCGCGCTGGACGGGTCGCGTGGCACGGCAATGACCTGTGGTTTCAACTCGGGGCGACCGGTCAGAGTGATAACCCGGCCCTCATCAGTGTCCTCAACGGTGATTTCCGCACCAAAGCCCGCCAGCATCCGCTCGGAATGGTCGCGTGTGGCCTCTTTCTCGATCACCACAGTTTTGCCGGGGGCATTGAGGCCAGCCAGCAGCACCGCAGATTTTACCTGGGCGGAAGGCACGGGTACCTCGTAGCGCACCGGCGTGGAGTCAGCCGCGCCAACGATAGTCATCGGCAAGCGCCCCCCTGAACGGCCCACCGATTGCGTTCCAAACAGCGCCAGCGGATCTGTGACCCGCGCCATGGGGCGTTTGTTCAGGCTCGCGTCGCCCGTAAAAGTCGCAGAAATCGGACAGGTCGCCATCGCGCCCATAATCAAGCGAACACCGGTGCCCGAGTTGCCGCAATCAATCACCTGATCGGGTTCAGCAAAGCCACCGACACCTACACCATGCACAGTCCATTCGCCGCCGCCGTGGTCAGTGACCTCAGCCCCGAAGGCGCGCATGGCCTTGGCGGTGTCCAGAACATCTTCGCCTTCCAACAGGCCCGAGATCTTGGTCTCGCCCACGGCCATCGCACCCAGGATCAGCGACCGGTGCGAAATAGACTTATCGCCGGGCACCTCTGCCGTTCCGGTCAGCGGGCCGCAAGGATGCGAGGTCATCGGGATGGGCGTGCCGTGTCCGGACATGGGGGCTCCTGTTTTCGCTATCAGTTCAAGGCGGATTAGCGAATTGGGGCCGGTTGGTCCAGCCGCAATCAGTCTTTGCGGCGGAAGGTCAGGTAGTGTGGCGTACGGCCTTCACGCAGAGCCTTCTGTTCATAGCGGGTGGAAATCCAGTCATCCCACGGCTCGCGCCAGTCAGCAGGACGCTCGGCCAGCCATTCGAACCCGGCGCGCGGCACCTCTTCCAATGTCTGGCGCACATAGTCGGGAATGTCCGTAGCAACGCGAAAAATAGACCCCGGCTTCAGGGCACGGGCCAAAGGCTCCAGATGTTCCTGCGTCACGAAACGGCGACGGTGGTGCCGTGTTTTTGGCCAGGGATCAGGATAAAGTAGAAAAGCGCGTGAGATGCTGGCCTTGGGCAGAACATCGAACAGATCGCGCACATCGCCCGGATGCACCGCCAGATTTTCGACTCCGGCCTGACGAATCTTACCCAACAGCATAGCGACGCCGTTGATATACGGTTCGGCCCCAATAATGCCGATATCGGGGTTGCTGGCAGCCTGGTGAACAAGATGCTCACCCCCACCAAAGCCGACCTCAAGCCAGACCTCCTTGCCACCGAACAAACCGATAAGCTCCAAGGGATGGCGTTCGGGATTGGTTTCCCAATCCACCGCACCCGGTGACAGTGCATCAAGGTCTTCGTTCAGATACGTCTTTTGACTGGGCTTCAGGGTTTTCCCTTTGAAGCGGCCATAGAAGTTTCTGCGCGGGCGTTGTGGGGTTTGGGTGCTCATGGCGGTGGCCATACTGCGACGCCAAGGTTGGTTCAAGAGGGGCGTAGCAATCAGCGGCCAACAAAAAAAGCGCGCCGTTGTCGGCGCGCTTTAATTATTCGGATCAGACGGCCGCTTTCAGCGCATCCGCCAGATCAGTCCGTTCCCAGCTAAAACCGCCATCCGCCTCGGGTTCGCGGCCAAAGTGGCCGTAAGCCGCCGTGCGCTGATAGATAGGTTTGTTCATCTGCAGGTGCTGCCGGATTCCGCGCGGGGTCAGATCCATGACCTGGCCTACAGCCTTTTCAATCTCGGCGTTCGAGATTTCACCTGTGCCATGTGCATCTGCATAGATCGACAGCGGTTTGGACACGCCGATCGCATAACTCAGCTGGATCGTGCAGCGTTCTGCCATTCCGGCGGCCACAACATTCTTGGCAAGGTAACGCGCGGCATACGCAGCCGAGCGGTCCACCTTGGTCGGGTCCTTACCCGAGAACGCGCCCCCGCCGTGCGGGGCTGCGCCACCATATGTGTCTACGATGATCTTGCGCCCGGTCAGACCTGCGTCACCATCCGGGCCACCGATCACGAATTTGCCAGTGGGATTCACGTGCCACTCGGTTTCGTTGCTCAACCATCCTTCGGGCAGTGATTCACGAATGTAAGGCTCGACAATCGCGCGGATGTCGGCGGAACTCAGCGCTTCGTCCAAGTGTTGTGTCGACAGCACGATCGAGCTGACACCCACAGGTTTTCCATCACGGTAAACGACTGACAATTGCGACTTGGCATCAGGACCGAGCGCGGGTTCGCTGCCATTTTTGCGCACATCGGCAAGACGGCGCAGGATCGCGTGCGAATACTGGATCGGTGCCGGCATCAGCGCGGGCGTTTCCGTGGTCGCATAACCGAACATGATGCCCTGGTCACCGGCACCTTCGTCCTTGTCCGCGGCTGCATCCACACCTTGTGCGATATGCGCGGACTGTTCGTGCAGCAGGTTCGTAACCTCGACGGTTTCGTGGTGGAACTTGTCCTGCTCGTATCCGATATCTTTTATACAGGCGCGCGCAATCTCGTCGATGCGGCCCATGTAATCGTGCAGCTTTTCCTGATCAGACAGACCTACTTCGCCACCGATGACGACCCGGTCGGTCGTAGCAAAGGTTTCGCACGCCACGCGCGCTTCGGGTTCTTCATTCAGAAATGCGTCAAGCACTGCATCGGAGATCCGGTCGCAAACCTTATCCGGGTGCCCTTCGGAAACAGATTCCGAAGTAAATGTGTAGTTCTGTCGGGACATGAAAGTGCTCCATTAAGATTATCCCATCACGTCAGGAAGCCGTTGTAATGAGCATGCAACGGGATACGCATCAAGAAACACAGCGTCAATGCGAAAATACTATTGCTGTTCTCTGGCGTTGCGCCAAAGCAGCGCAAAAAACGCCAACAGCGCGACGAAAACCGGTGCATCACCCAGCCGGGCGTACACAGTCGGAGCCAGCGCCTTAGGCAAAGTCGCATCGACAAAACCGGCCTGCCCCAGGGGCAATGCTTCCGTAACCCGACCCAGTGGGTCAATCATCGCCGACACTCCGGTATTGGCCGACCGCATCATTGGCAACCCTTGCTCGATGGCGCGCATTTGCGCCTGAGCCAGATGCTGATACGGCCCCGAGCGCGTTCCGAACCACGCATCATTGGTGATCTGCAGCAGAAAATCGGCACGACCTGGTGCAGACAAGACATCCTGAGTGAAGACCGCCTCATAGCAGATAAGGGGTAATGCCTTCCCCAGCTTGCCAGCGTCCATCAGTGCCGCACCCGGTCCGGCGCTAAAGCCATTACCGGTGGTGGCAGCCATTCCGTAAATTCCGAACTGGGCCAAGATGTCACCAAATGGGACATATTCGCCAAAGGGCGCCAGATGATGCTTGTCGTAAAGCCCCTGCTGCCGGCCATCTTCATCCAGATAGATCATCGAATTGTAAATGCGCGGGCCGTCCCCTCTCTGAATACCCAGAAATACGGGCGTCCCCTGCGCGACATCGGCGATTGCGGTCAGATAAGGCTGCGCACTGCCTAGCCATGCAGGAACCGAGGTTTCCGGCCAGACAATCAAATCCGGTCGCGGGGCCGCCGCCGTAAACTCTAGTTGTCGGGCAAAAAACAGCGGGGCGTAATCCGGGTCCCATTTCTGATGCTGGGGCGCATTTGGTTGAATGAGGCGAACAACACTGTCAGTGTCCGTAACAGCCGGGCGCGACGCGGCATAAATCAATGCGAAACACGCGGTTCCAACGGTCAGGCCTAACGGCACCACGTAGCCGTTGCGCTGCGACAGCGCGGCCCCAAGCGGCAAAGTCGCCAGCAAAGTCACCGCGCCCAGCCCATATGGCCCGAACAGAGACAAAAGCTGCGCGCCCTGTGTGTTCACCCAGACCTGCGCCAGCCCCGCCCAGGGAAACCCCGTCAGGACATACCCTCGGGCAAATTCCAGCAGTGAGATTGAAATCGCCAGAAACACGGCCTGTGATACGCCATCGCTGTCGGGACGCCGCACCAGCCAAAAAGCTAGCGCCCAAAACAGCGCGAGGCCGCCTGCCATGAATGTTAGGGCAAAAGGCGCCATCCATCCGTGACGTTGGGCATCAACAAGGAACGGTTCGACAATCCAACTGAGCGCATGTGCGAAATACCCGGTCGCAAAGGCCCAGCCCAACCACGCCGCCCTCGCCCGCGTCTCAGTCGTAAGAAATAGAGGTGACAGCAGGATCAGTGCGATCACTGTTGCCAGCCAAATGCCGAGCGGAGCAAGCCCAAACGCCGCGGCCGCGCCCAGCAGAGCTGCGGATATTAACCGCAGCCAAAACGGCCAGCCCTGTGCAGGGTTCATTCAACGCGATCCGGCAACATGACACGCAGACGTTTGATCCGGCGCGGGTCGGCATCGATCACCTCGAACTCGGGACCTTCGGGATGCAACACGACCTCGCCTCGTGCGGGAACGCGACCAGACAGCATGAAGACCAATCCGCCCAACGTGTCGATTTCTTCCTCGTCCACGTCTTCGTGACTTGTCAGAGAACGCCCGATCTCGGCCTCGAAATCTTCTAGCGGAACGCGCGCCTGCACAACATAGCAACCGGGCTTGTCCTGAATCCAAAGCTGACCTTCGTCGGCATCGTGCTCATCGGCGATCTCACCGACCACCTGTTCGATCAGATCCTCGATCGACACCAGACCATCAACACCGCCGTATTCGTCAATCACCAGCGCCATATGGCGGCGTTCGGTCTGCATCTTCGTCAACAACACGCCAATAGGCATCGACGGCGGCACAAACAACAAAGTGCGCAGCATCGAGACCAGATCAAACTCTGAACCCGTGCCATTAAATCCGTGCGTAAGCGCAAAATCCTTGAGGTGCACAAACCCCAAAGGCGTATCAAGCGTTCCCTCGTAGACGGGGATACGGGACAGGCCGCTGTCGCGGAAAACCTGGGCCAGCTCATCCTTGCTGATTGTCGAGGGCACAGACACGATTTCCGCGGTCGGAATAGCCACATCTTCGACCCGCATTCGCCGCAGGTTAATCATGCCGCGAGGCTGAACCATGTCGACCTCATGTCCATTGGTCGCGCTGACCTCTTCGTCGCTCTGCGGCGAGAACGCGTCCACTATTCGAGAAAAGAAGCCAGCATTTTTGCTGGCATTTTCACCGCTGTCCTTCGGTTGCGCGCTCTGCGCCGCCATAGAACTGCCGTCTGTATCGCCCATAATCCTGTTCCAAATGATCGGCCAATGCGGCCACTATTACATACTATATGGGTCATCTATACCCATTTTGCCAAGTATCTCGACCTCGACCTCTTCCATCAAAGTGGCGTCGGGGTCACGGATGTGGTCATAGCCCAGCAAGTGCAACACTCCGTGAATGATCAGATGCGTGACGTGATCGTCCATAGTTTTGTTGGCGTCGGCCGCTTCGCGTGCGCAAGTATCAAAGGAAATCGCAATGTCGCCCAGCGCGATTTCGCCCGTAAAGTCTGGCGCGGGTCGGGCAGGTCTCTGCCCCGCTTCGTCAGCGGTCAGATCTTCGGCTGGCCAACTCAGCACATTGGTCGGAGTGGGCTTTTCCCTAAATTCCGCGTTCAGATCAGCTATTCGCGCATCATCGCAGGCCAGCAGGCTGACTTCGCACAGCTCGGCGTCCAGATCGCAAAAGTCCAAAACAGCTTTTATCGCGCGCGCGGCCAACGGTTCAAGCTGTTGCCAGCGCGCATCTTCGATCGTCACTTCCAGGTTCATCTCACCGTGTCCAAAGCCCTGTGGCCGCAACCGGGACGACTATGCTTTTTCGCGGCCCGAGTCGGCCTCATACGCTTCGATTATGGCGGCGACAAGCGGATGGCGCACAACATCCTTGGACGTGAAATAGTTGAAGCTGATATTCGGGATCGTGCTCAACAAACGCTCGGCATCAGCCAGACCCGATTGAACACCACGCGGCAGGTCGACCTGTGACCGGTCGCCGGTGATCACCATTCGGCTTCCTTCACCCAGACGGGTCAGGAACATCTTCATCTGCATTGTCGTCGCGTTTTGCGCCTCATCCAGCACAACAAACGCATTCGCCAAGGTACGTCCCCGCATGAAGGCCAGCGGCGCGATTTCGATTCGCTTTTCTTCAATCAGTTTGGCCAGTTGCTTGCCCGGCAGAAAATCATTCAAAGCGTCGTACAACGGTTGCATGTAAGGATCGACTTTGTCTTTCATGTCGCCCGGCAGATAGCCCAGCTTTTCGCCAGCTTCGACTGCAGGGCGGCTGAGGATGATCCGATCAACATGGCCTCCGATAAACATCGATACGCCAGCGGCGACTGCAAGATAGGTCTTACCCGTACCGGCAGGGCCAATCCCAAAGGCAAGCTCGTTCTGGA
This sequence comes from Ruegeria sp. AU67, assembly GCF_900312795.1. Classification (NCBI taxonomy): domain Bacteria; kingdom Pseudomonadati; phylum Pseudomonadota; class Alphaproteobacteria; order Rhodobacterales; family Roseobacteraceae; genus Ruegeria; species Ruegeria sp. AU67. The sequence continues at coordinate 127,427 of NZ_OMPH01000026.1, read as the reverse complement.
ACAGGGACTGGACATATGCCTTTTGCGCATCTGTGCGCGGCTCGACCAGTTTCTTGCGCGTCTTGATTTCGACCGTGCCGCCTCTGAACATCTCAAGCTGATCACCGTCGCGGCTGCCGGTTCCCGTCTCCGAACCACCCATCCGCAACTCGCGGTCCACATCGGCCGCTTCGACGTCACGTCCGCCTTCCAGGCGTGTGTATAGCGCCTGCAAAACCTCGATGGCCTGCTTCTGGACGTCTTCGTCACCCATAACGGCCAGCTGATTCCCGCGGCGCACAATTTGAACAGATAGCTTTTGCTCAATATCTGTCAGATTGCGGTCATATTCCCCGCACAGGTCTATTAACAATCGGTTGTCTGGAAACTCAACAAACGCTTCGCGCTGAGGCATTTCATCTTGCGGTGGGTTTAGGGCACCGATGGCCAATCCGCTCTCCTGTCTTGGCGTTTCACCTTGAGCGTAGACAGGAAGTCTTGGTGGGCGCAAGCCACAGTTTCATTTTTTCCGCCCAAATGGCAAAACCGCCAATGCGCCCGGCCCGTGCGCGGCACCTGCTGGCGCCGCTGTTTTAGTCGGCGTGTCAGAACCGATAGTTCAAACCCAGCTTCAGACCGCGATATTTCGGTGTCGATCTGGTTGAGGTTCCATTGCCGAAATCCACGTTTTCAGCGCTGAACTGAACGTATTCGAACTCACCCGTGATCGACCAGTGTTCGGTCAGGTTATGTTCGGCCCCGATGCTGGCGGTAAAGCCGCTGCGTCGGCCGCCACTTTCGAAGAATTGCGAGCCCCCCTGGACAGCCTGTCTGCTTGTTGTGTTGATGTCGCCATTCACATATCCAGCCGACACAAAATACAACACTGTACCGCTTTTATTGGTCAGGCCATTGCGCAGCCGAATCGAGAACACGTCCGATATTTCGGAACCGCCCGTGACCGTCTGGCCGTTGATCTGGTTGGAGGCGTCATCGCTAAGCGAGCCGAACTCGTACCCAAGCTCAAACCCGTAAACATAGTCGCGCCCGCCGCGCGCAGGCAAAACGCCGCGCCACCCGGCACGCACGCCACCCAACGAACCGCTCAGGTCCAGGTCGCCTACTTCCGAGGTTCCGCCGGGTCCAGTCAGTCCAAATCGATCGTCGCCCCCGAAAGCGTACGCGCCCGTAGCACCCAGATAAAAGGCGCTGACGTCACTGCCGAACCGTTTTGGGTTGACGACAGGAGGGTCAGAGAGACCTTGATCCAGATTGCCTGCAGCGGTCACGCCGGGAAGCACCGAAACAGCGATCGCGGTGGTAAGGGCGGATCTCAACAGCCGCCCAGAAAAACGTTTCAAAGTCTTCACTCGTACCCTTTCCATTCACCGACCTGCCCATCCCATCGGCAAGAGATGAGGTTTCCCAAAGGCACAAAACACTCGACCCTTAAGCAACCTGATTTTTCTCGGAACATAATTCCGAGTAATAAATCAAGGGTAAATTTGGAATTAACAAAACCGTATGGTTTTCAAAATCCAAGTAACGGACACGTTACCGCAACGCGCCCGCCAATGAATTTGCGCCCGAGGACATAATCCGGACATCGCGCAATTCGCCCACCGCAACATCAGCGTCAGACACGTGAACCGAATGAAGATACTCGGATTTTCCGACCATCTGACCTGGCAGGCGACCCGGTTTTTCAAACAGAACTTTCACGTCCCGACCAACCATCGCGTCCTGAATCTCGCGCTGGTGACGTGTAATCAACCCCTGAAGCCGCTGCAGACGGTCATCCGCAGCCTCGGGATCAACCTGAGACCGCTCAGCCGCCGGTGTTCCGGGGCGGGTCGAGTATTTGAACGAATACGCATATCCGTATTTGACCTCTTCCACCAAATCCATGGTGGCCTGAAAATCCTCTTCGGTCTCTTCAGGGAAGCCGACGATGAAGTCGCCGGACATCACGATATCCGGGCGCGCAGCGCGAATACGCTCGATCAGGCGCAGATAGCTCTCGGCGGTGTGGCTGCGGTTCATTCGCTTGAGGATGCGATCCGAACCCGACTGAACCGGCAGATGCAGATAAGGCATCAGCTTGTCGCACGTCCCGTGCGCCTCGATCAGGTCGTCGGCCATGTCGTTGGGGTGTGAGGTGGTGAACCGGATCCGCTCCAGCCCGTCGACCTTGTTCAGCTCCCAGATCAGACCGGCCAGCGTCATATCACCATTCGGACCAGCGCCGTGATAGGCGTTGACGTTCTGCCCCAGCAGAGTGATTTCGCGCACCCCGCGTTCGACCAGATCGTTCGCCTCGCGCAGGATACGATCGGCGGGACGGCTGACTTCGGCACCGCGCGTATACGGCACCACGCAGAAGGCACAGAACTTGTCGCAGCCTTCCTGCACCGTCAGAAATGCGGTCGGTCCGCGTTTTGCCTTGGGGCGGTTTTTAAGTTTTTCGAATTTGTCTTCTTCGGGGAATTCCGTGTCCAGCGCCTTGACACCGGTGCGCGTCTTCGCCTCCATCTCGGGCAGGCGGTGATAGCTTTGCGGACCGACAACAAGGTCAACAATCGGCTGGCGGCGCATAATCTCTTCGCCTTCTGCCTGTGCAACACATCCCGCAACGCCGATCTTGAGGTCGGGCTTTTCAGTCTTCAAACCTTTGAACCGGCCAAGCTCGGAATAGATTTTTTCCGCAGCTTTTTCCCGAATATGGCAGGTGTTCAGCAAGATCATATCCGCATCATCGGGGCTTTTGGTTTCCACGTAACCCTGACCGCCCAGCGTTTCCGCCATACGCTCGCTGTCGTATACGTTCATCTGGCAACCATAGGTCTTGATGTACAGCTTTTTGGGTTCTGACATGAAAACGGCCTTTGCATTCGCGGGATCGGCGTCGTCTATACCCTACGAACGCCGCTTGCAATGGCGACGCGATTACCCGATTTTGACCCGAAACTCCAGCAAGGCGGCAGCGGACAGGCAATGCAATACGAATCTCTCGACTCTTTCCTGCAAACGGGCAAGGCCGCTTTGGCAAAGGGACCCCTCGCATTGGTTTTTGTCGAAGATGACGTCGAAACTGATAGCACCATCCGTCACCATCTGAATCTGGGCTTCAAGTCCTTGATCGTGTTCATGCCGCAGGAATTTGCGCTGGACGCCGAACTTGAGGATCAAGTTCACCGCGTCTCTCTCAGCTGCGTCCCGCGCACCGTCGTGTTTGAGACGATCAACAAGATCATTCAGGCGGCGCCAAGTTTGTGGATGTATTACTGCTTCAACGCCGAGTACCTCTTTTTTCCCTTTTGCGAGACGCGTTCCATCGGTGAGATGCTGGCGTTTCATACCGAAGAGCGCCGCGACTCGATGCTGAGCCATGTTGTCGATCTTTATGCCGAGGATCTGAACGAATTCCCGAACGGCGTGGCACCTGAACACGCGATGATGGATCGCACCGGGTATTTTGCCCAGGCGCGGCTGGATTCAATAAAGCACCCGAAGGAGCGCCAGCTGGATATGTCTGGTGGTTTGCGATGGCGGTTCGAGGAACACGTTCCCGCACAAAGCCGCCGAATTGATCGGATCGCCCTATTCAAATCCAAACAAGGATTGTCATTGCGACCGGATCACACGTTCAACGACGAAGAATACAACACGTATTCCTGCCCGTGGCATCACAACCTAACGGCTGCGGTGTGCTCGTTCCGGGCAGCCAAAGCCTTGAAAACCAACGCAGGATCTACTTTTGACATTCCGACATTCCGCTGGCGCAATTCGATTCCGTTCGAATGGTCGTCAAATCAATTGCTTGAGATGGGGTTGATCGAAACGGGCCAGTGGTTCTGACCCGTCTCTTTGACCTTTTCGGTGTCTGATCACCGTTTCAACAACATTGGAAACCAATCTTCACGCAGGCGCTGGCCGGGCACCATGTCATGCCCCGGAAACGGCGGAGATGTTCGTCCTGGCCGCTCGACATAACGCGCATCGTCACCAACCAACCTCAGTGAAAACGCGCGACGGCGGCTGTCAGATTGATTTCCCCGCGCGCCGTGAAGCGTGCGATAGTTGAAGGCAACCGCGTCGCCCGGCTCCATCTCGAACTCGACAACCCGCATCCCTTCGGCATCGGGGTCCGGGGCCGGGATGTACTGGCCTTCGTCAGGAAAGAACCCATCTTCCGAAACCCAGCGGGTCGGCAAGACCTCTTTCTCCCACCGGTGCGAGCCTGCCACGCAGCGCAGCGTGGCTTGCGTGACCGGATCAAGTGGCGACCAAAAGCTGATCGTTTGCTGCCCTTCGACAAAGTAGTACGGACCATCCTGATGCCACGGCGTCGCCATCGAGGTTCCGGGCTCTTTGACCAAAACGTGGTCGTGGAACATCTGCACTGTATCCGACTGCATCAAATCTGCCGCGACTTCTGCCGCCGGGGATTCGTGAATGACCGTCTGAAATTGTTCAATGCGCGACCAATTGCAATAATCGTCGAAAAACCGACCCGTCTGGCCTTTTTTCTTGTTCTCGGATGCATAAGGTCCGGGATCCGCCATATTCGCTGCCACCCCTTCGCGCAGGGCCTCAACGTGATCGGCAAATAGCCCTTTGATCAGGACTACGCCGTCCCGTTGATAGGTGTCGATCATTTCGTGAGTAACCATGGGGTGCATCATGTCTGTCTCCGTGCCGGTAGTACGACGATCTGCACATGGATGACCCCTCTGTTCAAATAATATCTTTCTAAGGTAGGTTTAATTTCATGTTATATATTTCACTTCGCCAATACGAATATGTCTGTGCTATCGGCCGCTTCGGCAGCTTGTCTGCCGCCGCGCAGCAGCTGAACGTGTCACAACCGGCGCTGTCCACCGCCCTGACGCGCGTCGAATCGCATCTTGGCCATCCGCTATTTTCGCGAAAACGCGGGGCCGCGCTGGCGCTGACCCCGCAAGGACGCAGATTTATCGAAGACGCGGAAAACTTGCTGACCAATGCGGCCCGGCTTGAGAAAGCGGATCAAGTCAGTGCAACCAGGGCACAGTTACGATTGGGGTGTTTCGTGGATTTGGCCCCTTTTTTGCTGGCCAAGGCGCTGCTCCCGCTGCGCGTGGCACTGCCGGATTTGACCGTCTCGTACAAGGTGGATGGATTCGAAGGGCTGATATCTGACCTGATCGACGGGCGAATAGATTTGGCGCTGACTTACAGCCTGAGCATGGATGCCGGATTTCAACAGCTAACCCTTTTCCCCAGCAGGCCAAACGCCATCATGGCCCCGAACCACCCATTGGTACGCGCGCCGTCTGTTTCGCTGAGCGAGCTGGCCGCCCATCCGCTGATCCTGTCAAACGAAGGCCTCTCATCACAGCACGTGCTTGGGTTGTTTCGGCAGATCGGATTGCGACCTGCAGTGGCACACCGAGCGGCAACGCTGGAAATCCAACGCAGTCTTGCCGCTCATCATGAGGGGGTTGCGATCAGCTATGCCACCCCGCCCTCGGACGTCAGCTATGACGGAATGCCCCTGGTCAGTCGCCGAATCCTGGATGACATCGCTGCGGAACCTGTGGTTCTAGCGCGCCATGGCACCGGCCCAACAGAGCCGCACATTGCACAGGCGGAACAGATTCTGATGGATTTTTTAGTCTAAGTTACTTTTTCCGCAGACGGATCACTACGTCGACCGACGCGATTTCAACGCCCTCGGGCGCTTCGGGCAGGCGTTGAATCACCAATTGATCCGACGGCGCATCACTCAGGCGGCTTTCGTCTTCCCAGAAAAAATGCGGATGATCGTGGGTATTGGTATCGAAATAGCTTTTCGAACCATCAACCGTGATCTCCTGCAGAACCCCGGCCTCACAAAACGCGCGCAGCGTGTTGTAGACCGTTGCCAGAGATACGGCGTCCCCATTCTTTTTGGCCGCTTCAAACAGGCTTTCGGCAGTGACATGCCGATGGCGACCATCGCCGACTAAAAGCTCGGCCAAAGCGACACGCTGGCGCGTTGGGCGCAGCCCCGCGTCAACCAACCAATCTGTGGCTCTGTTCTGGCTCTGAGGTGTCATCAATCCGAAACCCAATTGTTGCTGAACCATATATAGGTGCTGTGTTCGGGTAATTTCAAATGAAATTCATTCGCAAAGAATGCCGTCTGCACAACAGGATGTGACGTGCTGCTCTTGCAGGACCTTGCATACGGGTGCTAGACGAGGCCAGATATAACGAACGGACCCCTGGCAGGAGAGGCGGCAGAATGGCCCAATTCCCGAGCAGCTTTGACAAGGACGATCTGCTGAAATGCGCCCGTGGCGAATTATTCGGCCCCGGCAATGCGCAATTGCCTGCACCTCCGATGCTGATGATGGATCGGATCACCGACATCTCGGCCGATGGTGGCGCGCATGGCAAAGGCCATATTCTGGCTGAATTCGACATCACCCCTGACCTGTGGTTCTTTGATTGCCACTTCCCCGGCAACCCGATCATGCCCGGCTGTCTGGGGCTGGATGGCCTGTGGCAGCTGACCGGGTTCAACCTGGGCTGGCGTGGCTGGCAGGGACGCGGCATGGCCGTAGGCGTCGGCGAGGTCAAACTGACCGGCATGGTCCGCCCCGACCGCAAGATGCTGACCTACAAGATCGACTTCAAAAAAGCGATCCAGACCCGCCGTCTGACCATGGGTGTGGCGGATGGTATCGTCGAAGCGGACGGTGAAATGATTTACGATGTCAAAGACATGAAAGTCGTTCTGTCCGAAGCCTGAGCCTGACCGGCCCGAAATAAGGAGCACGCACATGCGTCGAGTAGTTGTCACCGGTTTGGGGGTTGTGTCCTCCATCGGGAACAATGCCCAGGAAGTAATGGCCTCTCTCAAGGCCGGAAAGTCCGGCATCGAGGCCAACGAGCAGATGGTCGAACACGGCTTTCGCAGCCAAATCGCCGGAACGCTCAAGATTGATCCGGCTGAGCATGTAGACAAGCGTACCCTTCGCTTCATGGGTCCCGGTGCAGCATACGCACATATCGCCATGAACCAGGCTATCGCCGACGCGGGCTTGACAGAAGACCAGGTCGTGAACCCGCGTACCGGTTTGGTTGCCGGTTCCGGCGGTCCGTCGACCAGCGCAATGCTAACAGCGCATCAAACAGTCCTGAAAACTGGTGCGACTAAGCGTATCGGCCCGTTCGCCGTGCCAAAATGCATGTGTTCGACGATCTCGGCCAACCTTGCGACCGCGTTCAAGATCAAGGGCATCAACTACTCGATCACCTCGGCCTGCTCGACCTCGCTGCATTGCATTGGTAATGCAGCCGAACAGATCATGCTGGGCAAGCAGGACGTCATGTTCGCTGGCGGTGGAGAAGAGCTGGATTGGACACTGTCCTGCCTGTTCGACGCGATGGGTGCGATGTCATCCAAATACAATGACACGCCGGACAAAGCGTCGCGTGCGTTTGACCAGGACCGTGATGGCTTCGTCATCTCGGGCGGCGGCGGGATCGTCGTTCTAGAGGATCTGGAGCACGCGCTGGCTCGCGGTGCAAAGATTTATGCCGAAGTGACCGGTTATGCGGCCACATCGGATGGCCACGACATGGTGGCCCCGTCCGGTGAAGGTGGCGAGCGCGCGATGCGTCTGGCTCTGTCGACCATGCCCGAAGGGCGCAAAGTCGGCTATATCAACGCCCATGGCACCTCGACCCCGGTTGGAGATGTCGGCGAAGTTGAAGCCGTGCGCCGCATCTTTGGTGAAGGCAATGTGCCCCCGATCTCATCGACCAAGTCGATGACCGGACACGCACAGGGTGCGGCAGGCGCGCTTGAGACGATCTTCTGCCTGCTGATGCTGGACAATGATTTTATTACGCCGTCGATCAATGTCGACACGCTTGCCGAAGGCATCTTGCCCGGTGAAATTGCAACTCAAGTAGTTGAAAACGCAGGATTGGACAGTGTGATGACCAACAGCTTCGGCTTTGGCGGCACCAACGGGTCCATGATCCTGTCGAAGTATAACGGGTGAATGTAATGTCGGATCTTCTAAAAGGTAAACGCGGCCTGATCATGGGCGTGGCCAATGACCGCTCGATTGCGTGGGGCATTGCCAAGGCCATGCATGAGGCCGGTGCCGAACTGGCATTCACATATCAGGGCGAGGCGTTCGGTAAACGTCTTGAGCCGTTGGCCCAAAGCCTGGGCAGTGATTTCATGGTGGACGCGGACGTCACGGATGACGCCTCGCTGGATCGCGCATTCGAAGAGCTTGGCGCGCGCTGGCCCACCATCGACTTCGTGGTTCATGCGATCGCATATTCGGACAAATCCGAACTGACGGGACGTTTTCTGAACACCACGCGTGCCAACTTCAAGCACTCGCTGGACGTGTCGGCGTATTCCTTCATCGAGGTCGCGCGCCGCGCTTATCCGCTGATGCAAGAGAATGGCGGCACGCTGCTGACCCTGACGTATCAGGGATCGAACAAGGTTGTGCCGAACTATAACGTCATGGGTGTGGCCAAGGCCGCGCTGGAATCGGCGACCCGCTATCTGGCCAACGATCTGGGCCCGGAAGGCATTCGCGTTAATGCGATCTCGCCCGGCCCGATGAAGACGCTGGCAGGTGCCGCAATCGGCGGTGCCCGCAAGACTTACAAGTTCTGCGATCAGAACGCGCCCATGCGCTCGAACGCAACGCTCGAGGCTGTTGGCGGTACGGCGGTTTACCTCACTTCAGACGCGGGCGCATGCACCTCGGGCGAGATCATTCGCGTCGATGGCGGCTTCCACGTTCTGGGCATGCCGCAGCCTGATCACATGTGACCTGAACTTTCCCTGCCCGCGCCAAGATTTCACCATCTTTCACGGGCAGGGATATCGGCATGAGCAAAGCCGAACATATCCTTACCAGCAACACTCGCAGCATCCGGTCACGCCGCAGATCCGGGTTTCTGGGCACGCGTGGTCTCGTCGCGTTATTGGCCCTGACCACCCTATTGTTGTTTGTGTTTTTCACACAGCCGCAGATGCGGGAAACCGTTAAAGCCTGGATCAGCCTCATATCAGGCTGATCCAACTCGTTTCATGGGTCAGTTGATCGAAACGACCTCGATATCGAAAATCAGATCCTGACCGGCCAATGGATGGTTGGCATCCAGCGTGACGGTTGCTTCGTCAGCCTCAACCACCGTTACCGGAACGGCCTGTCCGTCCGGCGTTTGCATCTGCAACTGAGTGCCGGGATCCAACTGAATATCGTCCGGAATGCCTTCGCGCGGGATTTGCTGGCGCGCCGCGGGGTTGATCGGACCGTAGGCGTCAACGCAGGCGATCTCGACCCGCTTTTTGTCCCCAATGTTCAAACCCGGCATCGCCGAATCCAAACCCGGGATAATCTGGCCCGTGCCAACGACGAATTCCAGCGGGTCACGTCCTTCGGAACTGTCAAAGACGTTTCCGTCCAACAGCGTTCCTGTGTAATGGATGCGAACCGTGTCGCCTTGTTTGATTTCGGTCATATTGGTCTCCGGCCTCATTTGGGGTTTAGCGGCCAAGCCTAGGAGGTAACACGACATTGTAAACCCCACCCTCTTTCATGCCCGTTATTGTTGTGCAAACCTGCGCCGGACGATCAGGAGGGGACCGGATGCCAATCACAACCTGCATTTTTGATGCATATGGAACGCTGTTCGACGTGGCCGCCGCCGCGCGGCAAGCAGCCGGGGAACCGGGCTTTGAGAAACTGCAGCAAAAGTGGCCCGAACTTGCCAATCATTGGCGCCTGAAACAGCTGCAATACACTTGGCTGCGCGCGGTCACGGATGCTCACGCGGATTTCTGGGATGTTACACAGGATGGCCTCGACTGGGCGCTTGAGGCGACTGAGCTGCACGGCGACGCCACCCTGCGGCAGCGGTTGCTGGATCTCTACTGGGAATTGCAGGCCTATCCGGAAGTTCCGGAAATGCTGCGCGCATTGAAATCGGGTGGATTGCAAACAGCGATTTTGTCGAACGGCTCACCACCGATGCTGGACGGCGCGGTCCAGTCTGCGGGTATCGGAGAGGTTTTGGACGATGTGTTGTCGGTGGAAAGCGTCGGCGTGTTCAAACCGGACTCGCGTGTCTACGACCTTGTGCAAGAGCGTTTCCGCTGCGCCCGCGACGAGGTGCTGTTCGTCAGTTCAAACGGCTGGGACGCGGCTGGTGCCAGCGGGTATGGCTTTGTAACCGCCTGGGTCAATCGCGCCGGGGAGCCGATGGACCGCTTGCCATGGAAACCTGCGCATGTACTGTCCGACCTGACGACGATTCCGCAACTGGCTGGACTTTAATGGCATTTTTCACTTCGTCAGATGACAGGCTTCTTTTTTTCGAGGACACCGGCTCTGGTACACCTGTCCTTTGCCTTGCCGGGTTAACCCGCAACAGCAAGGATTTTTCGTTCCTCACGCCGCATCTGGGCGACATGCGGGTAATTGCGATGGATTACCGTGGTCGCGGACGCTCGGACCATGACCCGGACTTCATGAACTACAACGTCCTTCGCGAATCTCAAGACGCGATCGAGTTGCTGGACCATCTTGGTTTGGACCGTGTGAATGTCATAGGCACGTCGCGTGGGGGACTGATTGCCATGGCGCTTGCCGCCAGCCATCACGAACGGCTGTTGGGTGTTGTCCTGAACGATGTTGGCCCGGTGCTGGAACCATCGGGTATCGCCAAGATCATGGAATTTGTCGGCAAGCAGCCCGTTTCCAAAACACATGATTTGGCGGCTCGGGCGTTGCAGCACGTCTTGGGGCCCCAATTTCCCGGCGTGTCACTAGCGCGTTGGCGACAGCAGGCGGAAGTCCAATTCGACGAAACGCCAGATGGTCTGACCCTCTGCTATGATCCTGCGCTGCGTACAGCGCTTCTGGAACAGGCCGCTGCAGGGCCCGCCCCTGATCTGTGGCCCCTGTTTGAAGCACTGCAGAGCATTCCAACCGGCGTCATTCGCGGCGCAAATTCGGATATTTTGGGCAAAGACACGCTGACTGAAATGCACAACCGCCACCCTGATCTTATATCGGCAGAAATACCCGACCGTGGTCATCCCCCGTTTCTGGATGAACCACAGTCAGTAGAACTCATTCGCAAGGTACTAGTCACCGCATGAGCACACTTGAAATGATCGAGGCCGCCGCCGAGCGCCTTAGAGGGCATGTTCGCGAGACACCGATTCTAACCTCGCCGTTTCTGGACGAAATCGCGGGCCGCCGCGTGCTGGTGAAACCCGAATGCCTGCAACACACCGGCAGCTTCAAGTTTCGCGGCGCCTGGTCGGCCATTTCGGCGCTCAGCGACGCGCAACGACAACGCGGCGTGATTGCCTATTCTTCGGGCAATCACGCGCAGGGCGTGGCCTATGCGGCCACACAGCATGGGATTTCATCGGTCATCGTCATGCCCTCTGACGCACCGCAGCTAAAGATCAACAACAGCCGCGCGCTGGGGGGCGAGGTCGTTCTGTATGACCGCGCGAACGAAAGCCGCGAAGAAATTGGCGAGGCGCTGGCGTCCCAACGCAGTCTGACCCTGATCCGGCCTTACGACGAACCTCAGGTCATCGCAGGACAAGGCACAGTCGGGTTGGAGCTGGCGCGGCAGACGGCCGATTTGGGTTTCGAAAAGGCAGATGTTCTGGTGTGCTGCGGCGGCGGCGGGTTGACCTCAGGCATTGCGCTGGCGCTGGAAGGCCACGCGCCGGGGCTGCGGGCTCGCCCGTGCGAGCCCCAAGGGTTCGACGACGTCAAACGGTCTTTGGCAACCGGGCATATTCAAAGCAACAACGCCGCATCGGGCAACATTTGCGATGCGATCCTGACGCCGGAACCGGGCCAGATCACCTTTCCGATCCTGAATAGGCTGTGCGGTCCGGGCTTGTCGGTGTCCGAGGAAGACGCGCTTCGCGCCATGGCGCAGGCGTTTTTGCGCCTCAAGATCGTGCTGGAACCAGGCGGGGCAGTATCGCTGGCCTCAGCCCTTTTCCGCGCCGAAGAAATCGAGGGCGACACTGTGATCGTAGTAGCATCGGGCGGCAACGCCGACCCCGAAGTCTTTGGAAAAGCGCTGGAATACCTGACCTGACAAGTCGTTTAGGCTGGGGCAACCTGACATTTGGGCGTATGACGCCAGGGGATTGAGTCGTGCAGATCGCAGACATTGGAAACGTTCAAATCCACTATCGGGTCGATGGTGATCCAGACGGCGCGCCGATTGTGTTTGCCAATTCATTGGGAACCGACCTGCGGCTGTGGGACGATTTGCTGCCGCACCTGCCTGCCGGGCTGCGCATCATCCGATTTGATAAGCGCGGGCACGGCCTGTCCTCTCGACCACCGGCACCTTATTCGATGGGCGCCCTCGTGCGCGATACGGAAGGTCTGCTTGATTTCCTGGAGGTGCGCGATTGCGTGTTTGTCGGCCTTTCAATCGGCGGGTTGATCGGGCAAGGACTGGCCGTAAAACGTCTGGATCAGGTTCGCGCCTTGGTGCTGTCCAACACGGCAGCCAAGATCGGTATTCCTTCGATCTGGCAGGACCGCATGGACGCGGTACAAAAGGGCGGGATCGAAGCCCTAGCGGATGCCACCATGGAGCGCTGGTTTTCAAAGGCGTTTCGCGCATCACCCGAGCATCTGATTTGGCGTAACATGATGGTGCGCCAGCCAGTGGATGGCTATCTGGGCTGCTGCGCGGCAATCTCTGGCACAGACTTCTACACCCCCACCAGTGGCCTACGCCTGCCGACCCTTGGCATCGCCGGCAGCGAGGACGGATCGACCCCACCGGATCTTGTGCGGGAAACCGTTGACTTGATCCCCGGCTCTCGGTTCGAGCTGATGCGACGCGCTGGGCACTTGCCTTGTGTGGAACAGCCGGCAGAATACGCGGCATTGCTGCACAGCTTTCTGACGGAAATCGGACATGTTTGAAGGAGCCTTGGTTTGGCCGATCTTCTGTTAGTCCATGGGTCCTGCCACGGTGCCTGGTGTTGGCGCGACCTTATCCCGGCGTTGGAAGCGCTGGGGCATGAGGTACGTGCCATTGACCTGCCCAGCCACGGATCGGATCCGACGCCCGTTGCCGATGTGACGCTGGACAGCTGTCGCGACACAATTTTGGGTGCGACCTCGCCCAATACAATCATTGTCGGTCATTCCTGGGGTGGCTACCCGATCAGTGCCGCAGCCGAAGCCGCACCGGAGGCCATGCGCGCCCTTGTCTACCTTGCCGCCTACGTCCCGCAGGATGGTCTTTCGATGGTTGAAATGCGCAAACGATCACCCCGGCAGACAATCCATGATGCGGTCGAAAAATCAACCGACGGCCTTTCGTATACGGTTGTACCAAGCAAGGTGCATGACCTGTTTTACCACGACTGCCCACCGGAAACTGTGCCATTCGCGTTTGCGCGGCTTTGCCCGCAAGCCATCGCACCACAGGACACCCCCTTGCCCCTGACCGGCAAATTCGACCGTGTTCCCAGGGCCTACATCCGGACTACCGATGACCGGACGATCCCGACCGAATACCAGGAACAAATGAGCCGCAGCGCCCCCGAAGCGATGCGGCATACGATTGGCACGTCGCATTCCCCATTCTTTGCACAACCGCAAAAACTGGCTGAATTGTTGGACAAAATCGCAAAAGACCTGCCAGGGTCACAAGTCTGAGCGCATCCCTTTCAACCCGCATCGTCTGCGGATAAGGTCCGCCCAAATTATCATCCTTGCGGTTCAAATGCGTCTTCCCTTTTTCTTCGTCCTTCTCACGGTCATGATCGACGCCATGGGCATCGGCCTTGTCCTGCCTATCATGCCGGAACTGATCGTCGAGGTTCAGGGCGGCACATTGGCGACAGCTGCGATCTGGGGTGGCATCCTCAGCACCGCGTTTGCCGCCATGCAATTTGTGTTCGGACCGGTTCTGGGTAACCTTTCGGATGCTTACGGGCGACGGGTGGTATTGCTGGTCTCGCTGTTCGTCATGTCACTGGACTATGTTGTCATGGCGCTTGCGGGCAGCATCTGGTTGCTGTTGGCCGGACGCATCGTCGGAGGCATTACGGCTGCCACGCATGCAACGGCGGCGGCCTTCATGGCGGATGTGTCGAAACCCCACGAAAAGGCTGCAAACTTTGGCCTATTGGGCGCAGCATTTGGCGTCGGGTTTGTCTTTGGCCCAGTACTTGGAGGGCTGCTGAGCGAATATGGCACACGTGCACCGTTTTGGGCTGCGGCGGGTTTGTCTGCCCTGGCCTTCGTCATCGGTGTATGTGTCATGCCCGAGACGGTCACCGACAAGACGCGCCGGGCCTTCAGCCTGAGGCGGGCAAACCCAGTGAACTCGTTGCGCGCGATTGCCGCGTTGCCCGGGATCCGGCCGATGCTGTGGGTCTATCTCCTGTACTCAATATCGATCTATGTCTACCCGGCAATTTGGGCGTATTTCACAACCGAACGGTTCGGCTGGTCACCACAAATGATCGGCCTGTCACTAGGCGTCTACGGGATCGGCATGGCGGCCGTTCAGGGCGGCCTGATCCGTCCCGCAACCAAGTATTTGGGGGAACGCGTCACAATCATCTACGGCATGGGGTTCGAGCTGTTTAGCTTTTTTCTTCTGGCCTTCCTGACCAATGGGATCATTGCCTTGATGCTGATCCCGATCACCGCCATCGGAGCGGTTGTGACCCCTGCCCTGCAGGCCCTGATGTCGCGCAAGACGCCCGACTCGCAACAGGGTGAACTGCAGGGTGTACTGACATCCTTGCACGCTTTGTCGATGGTCATCGCACCGTTGCTCATGACCAGCGTGTTCGCCCAGTTCATCAAGCCCGACGCGGCGATCTACTTGCCGGGCGCACCATTCCTCTTGGCATTCGTCATGATGGTGATCTGTCTTCTTGTGTTTTCCCGTTCACGTGGGGTCATGGCATAACTACGACATCCCTTTGACGGATTCTGCCTTGCAGTGCCCCCATAAGCGCGCCACCGTGGCGCAAAGCGAGAGAGGGACAGCATGCAAACCATCAAAGCCGCCGTTTGCCGGGCGTTCGGCGAACCTCTGGTCATCGAAGACATTCAAATCGCACCGCCCAAGTCAGATGAGGTCGAGGTGACGTTGGATGCAGTGGCAATTTGCCATTCGGACATATCATTTGCTGGTGGTGCGTGGGGCGGACACCTTCCTGCCGTCTACGGGCACGAGGCTGCGGGCATTATCACAGCGGTCGGAGACTCGGCAGGTGAATTTCAGGTCGGGGACCCGGTTGTCGTTACCCTGATCCGGGCATGTGGCTCGTGCCCATCTTGCGCGGGGGGGAAACCAACTGTCTGCGAAACGCCTTATGACAAGGTCAACGGGCCGTTGCGCACAGCAGATGGCGGACCACTGGAGCAGGCAATGGCCTGCGGAGCTTTTGCAGAAAAAGTTGTGGTAAGCCACCGGCAGATTGTCAAAATACCACAGACGTTGCCCAAAGACGTTGCCAGCCTGCTGTCCTGCGGTGTGATCACGGGCGTCGGCGCCGCCGTCAATGCCGCCGGGCTGCGGCCCGGTCAGGATGTGGTGGTGATCGGTGCTGGAGGTGTCGGGCTGAACGCAATTCAGGGCGCCCGCATCGCCGGTGCACGCCGCATTGTGGCCGTGGATATGACCGAAGAGAAGCTGGCCATTGCCAAGGAATTTGGCGCGACTCACGGCGTTTTGGCCGATCAGAAAGCGCCCTGGAAGGCCGCCTACAAGGCGCTTGGGGGTCGCGGCGCAGATGCCGTTTTGATCACCGTCGGCGCGATTCCTGCCTACGACCAAGCCCCTCGTTATTTGGGTCCGGGTGGTAAGGCGGTAATGATCGGAATGCCCCACTCAGGGGATATGGCAAGCTACGAGCCGGTAGTTCTGGCGGCGCTGGGTCAGGGTTTGATCGGATCAAAAATGGGCGATGTTGTCATCCAGCGGGATATTCCGTGGATGATCGACCTTTATGATCAGGGACGCCTGAAACTGGATGAACTGATCTCGGGCCGGTGGTCGCTGTCGCAGATCAACGAAGCGATCGAGGACACCAAAACCGGATCCGCCAAGCGTAACGTGATCGTTTTCGACAGGGATTAACCCGGCAGGGCAGGAGACCACCTGATGAAACTGCAAGACCTCGACATCATTGTCACCGCCCCTCCTGCGCCCGGATGGGGCGGGCGGTATTGGATCCTGGTCAAAGTCACGACCGATACTGGGATCACGGGCTGGGGGGAATGCTATGCATCCTCGGTTGGCCCCGAGGCGATGCGCCATGTCATTCGGGACGTGTTTGAACGGCACATGCTGGGAGAGAACCCCGAAAACATCGAGCTGATGTTCCGCCGAGCATACTCCAGCGGGTTTACCCAGCGTCCCGATCTGACGGTCATGGGCGCGTTTTCCGGACTGGAAATCGCCTGCTGGGACATCCTGGGCAAGGATCGCGATCGCCCGGTCTACGCCTTGCTGGGCGGATTGGTGAACGAACGCATAAGGGCCTACACCTATCTGTATCCCCTGCCCCAACATAATCTGAACGATTTCTGGACGTCGCCTGAACAAGCGGGCGAATGTGCCGCCGAAATGGTCCGGCGCGGGTTCACAGCCGTCAAGTTCGACCCCGCCGGGCCTTACACTGTTCGGGGCGGGCACATGCCTGCGATGTCCGATATCTCGATGTCTATTGCGTTCTGCAAAGCGATCCGAGAGACCGTGGGCGACAAAGCCGACCTGCTGTTCGGCACCCACGGGCAATTCAACACCGCGGGCGCAATCCGGTTGGGTCAGGCGCTTGAACCCTATTCACCGCTTTGGTACGAGGAGCCGACCCCCCCGGACATGATCGAAGACATGGCCCGCGTCGCGCGAAACGTTCGGATCCCGGTCGCAACCGGTGAACGGATGACGACCAAGGCCGAATTCTCTGCCGTTTTGCGAGCTGGGGCGGCGGAGATCCTGCAACCCGCGCTGGGGCGTGCCGGCGGCATTTGGGAGATGAAGAAAGTGGCCGCCATCGCCGAGGTCTTCAACGCCCAGATGGCCCCACATTTGTACGCGGGTCCGGTTGAATGGGCCGCGAATATCCATCTAGCCGCGTCCATCCCCAACCTGCTGCTGCTTGAGACCATAGACACGGCGTTTCACGATCAACTCATCAACAGCTCCTTGCAGGTTGAGGCGGGATTTGTCCCTGCGCCGACCGCACCCGGCCTTGGTATCGAGGTGAACGAAGATCTTGCACGGGCGCACCCTTTCAACGGTGACGGCCTGCATCTGCAGATGCAGGAAGAGCCCTGTGATTACGTGAACGGAAACGCCTTTCAAGGTGGTGCCCCTGCAACCGAGGGGTGACAACCCAATAGGTCTTGGGGCACATTGACCCAACCAATAGGTGTTAAACAGGCCACGCGTGACACTCGAAGACGACCAAACCGAACAAACCGAAGCTGCGCTATCTGAAATGAAAGAAAGCGCGGCTCGGGCCTCTGCGTTTCTGAAAACGCTCGCGCATGAGGGTCGGTTGATGATCTTGTGCCATCTGGCCGACGGCGAAAAATCCGTGGGTGAGTTGGAGGCCTTGTTGCGTATCCGTCAGGCTGCAGTCAGTCAGATGCTGGCGCGCCTACGCGCTGAAAACATTGTTGCAACGCGCAGGGACGGAAAGTCCATCTATTACTCGCTGAACAACGACGGCGCGGCGCAGGTGATCGCTGTTCTTTACGATATGTTCTGCAGCCCCGACAGCGAATAACGCTTAGTTCGATACATAGCCCGCGATCACTTGCAACAGTTTGAACGCGGTTGCGGCGTCGTTTTCGACCACGGCCAGGAATTCTTCTTCACCAATACGCAGGCACGACAGTTCCGTTTCGGCGATCATGCTCAGCGCCCGAGGTTCCTTTCGGATCAGGCCCAACTCTCCGACCAGGGCACCGGGGCCGACCGTGGCAATCAACTGATCCACTCCGTCGGTTTGCGGAAGGTACAACCCGGCTTCCCCGTCCAGCACCACATAGGCACCGTCGGTTGGCTGATCGTCCTTAAGGAAAACAACCTCTCCTGCTTTGGCATCGAACCAGCGCGCGCCAAAGGCCAGCAGGCGCAGCTGTCGGCGGTCCAGCCCGGAAAACAGCGGTGTCTGTTCCAGCGCGCGCAGCTTGCGCGAGAGGTCAGCTGAGGCGGCACTGTCTTCTTCCACGTCCGCAGGTCCTTCATCCGAGACGACCCGACCTTGCCTGATTTCTACATACATGTCGAACACGCTCGGGTTTTCGAACTGGTCGTTCAGGTAGATCACTGTGGTATCCGGCAGCAGAGCGCGTAGATTTTTGTACACGGCGACTTTCGAGGCCATGTCATAACTGGCCAACGCGTCCTCAAGGATCAGAATATCCGGTTTCTTGATCGTCGCGCGCGTAAAGGACAGAGGTTCAGCAAAGACCGCTGGCAGGTTTTGGCCGCCAAGCGCCACCGGCACGTCATAGATCAGCTCAACTACCAACGGGCGCGCACCATTTTCGTTCAATACGTCCACGATCAGTTTGCGCGCCTCGTCCGAACGGGCGCCGCCGATCTGACTGACCTTTCCAAACAGGGCGTTCTCCAGAACTGTCAATCCGGGCGCGAATTTCGTTTTGTCCAAGGGCACAAATACATCCAGCAACCGCTCCAGCAGCTTTTCGGAATGGCTATGCCGCAGCTCAAGAATTCGGTCCTTTAGATCATCTGTAAACGCCGGGCCAATCTGTTCTGCCGATATCACGAACGGAACGGCCAGCAGGTTTGCCAGCTGTTCATCATTCAGCCCCGATACGCCCTCGTTCCGGGTCTTTTCGACCAGCTCGACCGCAGCCTCGTACGTTTGCGCCTCTAGTCCCAGTTTGCGAAACAGCGGGTGATCGGTGCCGTCCAGGCCAAAAATCTGGCGCAGCATTTCAATCACATCGCGTGTCAGGCTGACCAGTGTCTCGTCCAAACCAAATTCGCGCAACTGCTCAAGGAACACGGTCTGCTGCGCCAAAAGCTCTTGTGTGACGGGGACTTTGGGGGTGGCGAACAACAAGTTCTCCGCAACCGGCAAGGCAGGGTTATAGCGATTGCGGTCAAAGATCAGGGCCTGTTGCTCTAGCCCTGTTGCTTTCACCGCATCCTGAACCAAAGGTCGCAGTTCGACCAGTTTGTCGGCCAGCTCGGGATGCTCGGCGGCATCGAAGACCTGTTCGGCCCCGCGCAAAAACAGCGCCGCGCCGGAACCCATCCCGTCAATCAGTTTCAACCACCAGTCGCGCACCTCTTCAGCGCTGTCTAATCCCGCAGTCGTCGGGTCCAGCCAGTTTGCCTTGAAGGGGTCTGGGCTATTGCCGGCCCGCAACGTCTCATCATATCCGGGGTCGTTTGTTTCGGATGTCTGTGGCTTGAACCGCATCGGCATCATGACGTTGTCGCCCAGCGTACCTTGGAACATTACGGGTCGTGATGAAGCATACCCAATACGGGCGGCCACGACGCTTTGATGCAGCTCTGACAAACGGATTTCACCGATCCGAACCCGGCCCGAGCTGGGCAGAATTTCCCGCGTCAGCAACTCTGCCATAGCGCGGCGATCTTCTTCGCTGGGGGCAGCGATCCCGATGATTTTCCCGCTGGGAAAGGACAGGTCCAAATCATCCAGAACCTGGTTACCGTCCATATCGCGGACCGAGACATGGTCGAGCACGATGTCATCGTTCAGCCTTGGCGTGGCATCGGGTTCGCCATCGAACAGTTTTTCGTCATGCATTCCGGAAGGTGCAAATCGTTCCGTCACCACGTCCCAGCGCAGCGACATGTCCTGTGTCTGGTTATAATAGGTTAGCAGTTCCTTCCACGGTGAGCTGAGATCTTTATACGCAGCCAGGGCCGCAACCAGTGCACCAAGCGAAACCGAACCCTGCAGGACCAGAAGACCGCCAACCAAATAGAACAGGAACGGCGTCATCTGCGAGATGAAGTTGTTTATGAATTTCATAAAGAACTTCTTCTGGTAGATCTCGAACCGGATACCAAAAAGTCGCCCCAGCTGCTCAGACACCATCGCCCGGCGGTATCGCCACCCACCATTGGCACGCAACGTAGACGCGCCCGCCGCGTTCTCGCCGATTTGGGCGGCCAGTAGGCGAACCTCCTGAATGCGTTTTTTGTTCAGAAGGTTGATCTGACGCTGCAGTTTCGGAATCAGCCAGGCTTGCAGAGGGATCAACGCGACTGCCGCCAGCCCAAACCAGAAGCTTTGCAGAAAAAGGAAGGACAGGATGGTGATCATCTGACCCGCCTGCAAAACCGGTTGGCTGATCGCGTCCCCCATGAGCCCGCCCATCGGCTCGCTTTCGGCGGTGACCATCGACACCAGCTCACCTTGGCTGACGCGTTCGAAATAGGGTTGCGGGAAACGCAACGCGCGGCTGATCAGCACGTACCGGAAGCGGCGCAACATACGCTCGCTCAGCACGCCTTTCATTGTGTTGATGCGCATTTTCATCAGGCCATGCGCCAGCACCGCGATCAGAAACGCGATACACAGAATGATGAGGAATGTTGTCTGAGGCAGGCTATAACCCCAGACATCTACAACCGGGCTGGCCGCGCCAATCGCATCGTTGATGATGCGTTTGGGCAATTCGAGCGTCAGATAAAGTAGTGGAAACAACGTCGAGGTCACGGCCAGCAGAATCAACTGGTCGCGTTTTGAGTATTTCCAAATAAACTGGAAAATTGAACGTTCTATGGAACCTGCCCCTACTAAGGATCACCGAAACGATCTTGACGAAAGTGTCGTAAACCCAACACTCTGAATTTACCTTAGTCCAGCCAAAAGAGGCAAATAGTTTCCAATTTGATCAGTTAATTGCCGAGTGTGAACAAGTTCATTTGCGCAACCACAGATTAGTGCCTAGACTCCGTCTGGGACGATATCGGGAGGACTCATTTGACTGCCAGTATAGGCGCAGTGCTATTGATGCTCTGCTTGTTGCAGATCAAACATATGTTTGCGGATTTTTTTCTCCAGACTCCGAAAATGTTGGCAGGGCGCGGTGAGTATTTTCACGTGGGCCGTGCGCAGCATGCGGGCGTGCATGTCATGGGGTCAGTGATTGTCTTTTTAATTTTTGGCGCGCCGTGGTCGTTTATTTTGATCATTGCTGCACTGGAATGGATTGTTCACTTCAATATTGATTTCGCCAAAGCCAGCTATTCGGACAAAAAACAACTGATGCCGACGCAAGCCGCGTTTTGGCGGGCTGCGGGTCTGGACCAGTGTTTGCACAACCTGACTTACATCGCCATGGTCTGGGCCTGGGCTGAATTCGCGACCTGATCAGCGATTGCTTCAGGCGACGTATTCCAGGGATTGCGGACAATACGCGTCCAGCCACATTCGATCCAAATGGTCTATTCTAGCGGCGTCGAAACGTTCTTCTTCCTCCCAATAGCGACCAGACGAAACGAAGTAATTCAACTGTGCCTCTGCCTGCAGTGCCGCTTGCATACCCTTTGTCGAAAGCAGCCTGTCAGGCATTAGGGTGTCAGTCGTCACCGAAGGAAAGACCAGCCGGCTTTCACCCTGCGACAGTCGAACCACGCGGCAGTTCTGCGCGGCACCGAACAAAGCCAACCGGGCGGATTTTGCCTCGAGCGATCGCAGCGTCACATCAGCGCGCAAAGGGTCGGCTGCTCCGTTGCCGTAAAAATGGGTCTTGCCGGAATTCGGGTAAATCATGTCACAGCCAAAAAAGGCCAAGACGGCTGGCTGAAGCGCGGCCAAGGCCCAGTAACCAGCCGTAAACGCCATCGTGCCACCGGCATAGACAAATCCGCCAAACTTGTTTTGATGCGGAACGTATTCATCCGCCTCGACGATGCTTTGGCTGCGGACCAGTTCGTCCGGGCGATTGCAGATAGGGAAGTCCTCGGGATGGATGAGGAAATCCCAATCGTCGCGGATACGCCAGGCGTTGTTGATTGCAACGATGTGGGTAAACGGATCCCGCGACCACTCCCGAGCTGCAGCGGCGGCCGGTGCACTTCCAAGAATCAAAACGCGATGCGTCGGTTCGGCCATTCTGGGCCCTGCCCTTTTCCAATTCCCCGAAAGGATAGGGCGATTTTTTTCTTTAACTACCCCAGTACAGAAAAACTGCTTTCTTCGTTGATCGGGCGCTTGCGGGAATAGAACCCGACATCAATGCTCCGCCCGATATAGGGAAGTTCATATTGCAGCGGCTGCGCATCGTGATCCGCGCCGCCTTCACAATACGCGATCAGGGCCGTCATCATCTTGCCTGCGATCGGCGCGTTCTTGTACTGGTTCCCACTGGTCCCGCAGGCCATGTAAAACCCCGGCAGGCTGGATTTGTCATAGATCGGAATCCAGTCTGTGGATGCGTCATACAGGTCCACAACTCCGCGCGTTTTGGACGGGATGCCAAGACTTGGGACGCGCTGCGCGTATCGCATGGCCTGCGTTGTCCACTGGTCGGTGAAATCGTGGTTGTAATCCACATCATCCTCACACCACTGATGCGGGTCACATTCCGGATCTTCCGAGCCAACCAGAATGTGGTTGCCGTGTTCGGGCCGGCAGTAGCAGGCAATATCGCTGTCCGAGACAATCGTTCCATCGTTTTCGAAATCAAACCCCTCGGGTGCGGGGACGTGCACAACCTCTTGCCTCAACGGGCGGGTTTCGATCGTCATATCATCTAGGACACCCGCCATCTTGTTGATGATCGCCGAGCCGGGGCCCGCGACGTTCACAACGACTTTTGCGTGAATTTCTTCGCCCGAGGCAAGTTTAACACCCGAAACCCGACCGTCGCTGGACAATATCTCGACCACTTCGGCACCAGTGCGCACTTCTGCGCCATGCAGCTTGGCAGCATCCATCAAGTTCTGCGCGGACAAAGCCGGGTCGGTGACGTATCCCGCCTGCGGCCAGAAAACACCGCCCTGCATCTTGCGCCCGTTCGGATGCCCGAATTCCGGATCATCCATCCGGCGCGCCGGTGCGAAACTGTCCTGCGAGTAGATCGGCAAGCGCTCACCGACTTTGTCTGATGACCATTCTTCGAACGGGCAATCCAGATCGGCGCTGTTCTTCATGTGCTTTTCTAGCAAGCCATTGGCATCGGTCTTCATCACCAGACAGCCGGTTTCGCGGAATTGCGCCAGATTTGCATCCTCGGGCAGGCCGAGGTAGTCCGCCCAATCGCGCCAATAGTGGTAACCTTCCCACGCAAACGCCGTTCCATCGAAGGTCGAATAATGCATCCGAATAATCGCACATGACCCCGCGGTCGAACCGTGGCCAACCTGACTGTTTCGGTCCAGCGACAGGGTTTTCCAGCCTGCTTTGGCCATTTCAAAGGCGATGGCTGCGCCGATCACACCTGTTCCGATGATGATTGCGTCAGGTTGACTCATGAGGCTTCTCCCTTCCAATAGCGCATTGAATAGGCGCTGAATTCTTCGACTTCTTCGGTCTTGGGCTCAACCCCGGTGAAGACATAAAGGTAATGCGGAACCATTGCGATCCGCGTGGACATTGGCTCGTTCAGCTGTGCCAGATCATAACCGATCTGCATATAGTACAGCACGCGGGCACGCGTTTCGGCCTCGACTTCGGAATAGCCATAGCGCGCGAACATGGCGTGAAGCGCTTCGAGCCTGCGCGCATCCGATTGATCAAGCGCCCGGCGCACTTTGCCTGATTTGCGCGCCCAATCCCGGACGGCAAAATCCAACGCGGTATCGAACAGTTCAGTATTCACCACGCAACGATGCACGTTGCAAACGGCTGCGGTTATCGTATCCGCCGGGGCATTGGCCTGCGCGACCAAAGCCGCCGTATTCGTCGCATGCCAGCGCGCCAGCAGGGCATCCAAAAGCTCTTGCCGGGATTTGAAGTACCAATAGAAGGACGACCGCGACACAGCCATTCGTTCAGCCAGGTTCAGGACCTTGATCTGATCTACACCGTCCGAGATCAGGACATCCATAGCCACGTTCAGCCAGTCGTCACGCGTGACCTTGATATTGCCGACCAAAGGCTCGGCTTCGGGGTCGTCCCTGTGCAGGATAGGTTTCGTATTCATTCAACTCTCCGGCGGTGCGCCGCCTTCAGCGGTACGACGCGCGATAAAGTCCTGCAAGGCTCCGATACGGTCACTGTCACATGAAGGCGCTTTGAAGTCAGACAGAATACTCTTCCAAACCGCGGTCGCGCGATGATTGGCATCCATCGATCCGCGCTCTGTCCAGGTTCCGAAATTTGCGTAATCGTGCAAATGCGGTTCATAGAATTCGGTGTTGTACCGCTCCATCGTCTGGCTTGAGGCAAAGAAGTGCCCGCTGGGTTCGACTTCGCTCAGGGCGGTGTCGAAACCGATCTCGGCTGTACCTGCCTGCGCCCCTGCACAAAGCTCGGCCACCATGTTCAGGACCTCGGCGTCACAGATCATTTTCTCAAAAGAAACGGTTAAGCCACCCTCCAGCCAACCGGCCGAGTGAATGATTACCGTCGCCCCTGCCATCAGACAGCCCCAAAGACCAAACTGGTTTTCATTCGCTGCTTGAACATCGTTGATGTTCGACGCTGATCCGGCAGCCGACCGCCAAGGTAGGCCCAGATGCCGGGCCAATTGACCTGCGGCAAGCGAAGCCTGGAAATGTGAGGGTGTTCCAAATGCGGGCGCACCCGATTTCATATCCACGTTGCTGGTGAACGTGCCATAACACACCGGCGCACCCGGCTTGGTCAGCTGTGTCAGCGTCAGCGCCGCCAACGCCTCAGCATGTGAAAGTGTGATTGCGCCGGCCACGGTGATCGGGGCCATCGCGCCCATCAGAGTAAACGGCGTGATGATCGACATCTGTCCGTTGCGGGCGAAATCTATCAGCCCTTGCGCCATCGGTATGTCTAGCGTGCGCGGGCTGTTCGTATTGATGATCGTGTAGCAGTGTGCGCCCGCCTGAAACTCATCATCCGACAGCCCCCGCGCGATGGACAGCATTTCAAAGCAATCCATCACCTGCGGCGTCCCGCGTGAGAAAAAGAACGGGAACTTGTCGGTCAACTCCATCTGGGCCTGCGTCGTGAAGTAGTGGCGCAGGTTGGTTGGCACGTCCTGCGGTTCGACCTGAGGCGAGATCATCTGGAACACATCAAAATGGTGCGTCAGCTTGAGGAACTCCAGATAGTCCTGTCCAGTGGCCGGGCGGCGGCCGCGTTCAAGGTCCGTCGCGTTCGGTGCCCCTGCCCCCGGTTGAAACACCAGGCTGCCCAGTTCAAGGGTGAAGTCTCTGTGTCGCGCGCCTGCATGGCACGCAATCGACTTTGGTGCTGATGCGACGGCGGCTTCAACAATGTCGCGGCCGATGAAGACCATCTCGGCATCTTCATCCACCCGCGCGCCCGCTTTCGCAAAGAAACGCCGGGCTTCCGGAAGCAGGCATTTGACGCCCAACTCCTGAAGTGTTCGCGAGGCCGTTTCGTGCATATTTGCAATCTGGTCAGCCGGGAACACCTCCATCAACGGGAAGGGATTCTTCAACTGGCGATAATTCACGTCCCGACTGGGCGCAGAGGCGGCCTCGGCGCTTCGCCCGCGCCGTCGTCGCCCACGTTCGGATGTTTGTCCGATCATGCTTAGCCCCTCATCGCTTTGCCCTGCGGGTCGTAAGGTGAAGGCGCGACAACCCTCGCGGGCATCTCGACACCAACCACATGGACCGAAAGCTCTGTTCCGGGCGCGGCCTTGTCGCGATTGACCAGGGCCATTGCCAAAGACTTGCCGGTGTAGTGACCGTATCCGCCGGATGTCACAAAGCCGACACGCTCACCGCCAGCCCAAACGGGTTCATAACCGCTTGCATCCGCATCATCGGCGTCCACTTCCAGTGTCACCTGTATCTGCGCCGGACCGTTTCCGTCGCGCTCGGCCACAGCGGCCTCCTTGCCGACAAAATTCTTGTCCCAATCGATCCATCGATCCATGCCTGTCATTCCCGGCGTGTAAAGCTGCGTGAACTCTGCCGACCAGATGCCAAAACTCTTTTCAAGCCGCGTTGACAGCATCGCGTTGAAACCGCATTCGCGAATACCCTCATCCGCGCCAGCCTCCAACAGCATCCGCCGCAGTTTGATGTGATCGCCATAGCGGCAGTTGATCTCATACCCTTTCTCGCCGGTCACAGACATGCGGGCAACACGCGCGCGCACCAACCCGATGTCAAAATCTCTACAGCCCATGAATTTCAGACCCGAGATGTCCTGTTCAGCCAACTTTTCGACCACGGCTTGCGACTTGGGACCAACCACTGCAAACCCGCAATATTCCTCGCCCAGATCCTGTACATTAACGCCGTCAATCATGTGATCGTCAAACCAGCGCATGTGCCACGCCCGCAAGTAGTAGCTGCCCATGATCCACCAGGTTCCGTCGCCCCAGTTGAGCACCGTAAGATCTCCTTTGAGCCGCCCGTTCTCACCCAACATCGGCGCCAGCTTCGCCCGACCTGGCGCGGGCAGTTTTGAGGCCATGACTTTGTCCAGCCAAACCTCAGCATTCGGGCCACTCACCTCAAACCGTGAGAATCCCGAGATATCCATCAAGCCGACGCCTTCGCGGATTACCTTGCATTCGTCAGCTACGATATCGTGCGCATTCGACCGCTTGAGCGTCGGTGTTTCCTCGAACCCTTTCGGTGCAAAATACAGCGGCACTTCAAGATCCCAGCTGACGCCCCATTTGCAACCCGCATCCGTCATCGCGTCATGCGCTGGGGCCATTTTTAGCGGCCGCCCCGCGGGCAGTTGCTCGTTCGGGTAGGTCATTACAAAGCGGCGGGAATAAAACTGGCCCGTGGTTTCACGGATATACCGCTTGTTCTGCGCAAAATCGCCAAAGCGCGCCACGTCCATCGGCCAAGCATCCGCCTCGGGCTCGCCATGGATCATCCATTCAGCCAGCGTCTTGCCGACACCACCGCCCTGCAGAAAGCCTGCCATGACAGCACAGGCTGACCAATACCCGCGCTTGCCGGGAACCGGGCCGACCAGCGGGTTTCCGTCAGGCGCAAAGGTGAAAGCACCGTTTACCCATGTCTTGATGCCTACGTTCTGGATCGACGGATAGCGTTCAAAGCCAAGCGTCAGCTCATTCTCGATCCGGTCGAGCTGTTCCTGAAACAGCTCCTCACCATAATTCCATGGCGCACCGTCCATGGCCCAGTGTTCGTGATCGACTTCATAAATTCCGACCAGAACGCCTTTCTGATCTTGCCGCATATAGGTGAATCCTTCGAGGTCGACGGTCATCGGCATTTCGAATTCGGCTTCAGCGACCTCGGGGACTGTGTCGGTGATCAGGTAGTGGTGTTTCAGAGGAGACACCGGCAACTCCACCCCCGCCATACGCCCTACTTGCTTGGCCCAAAGGCCAGCGGCGTTAACCACGTGTTCACAAGTGATCGTGCCCTTGTCAGTGATGACCTGCCAGCCATCGTCGGTTTGGATCAGTTCTTCGACCTTGGTTTCTTCGTAATACTCTGCGCCCCTCTTTTTTGCCGCTGTCGCATAGGCCTGAACCGTGCCAGTCGTGTCGATATAGCCCTCGCGGTCCGCCCACATGGCCCCCAAAACGCCGTCGGTGGACATGATTGGGCAACGCCTTTGCGCCTCCTCCGGGCTCAGCAATTCGCAGTCATCAATGCCGATAGACTGGAAAATGCGATAATTCGCCTGCAACCACTCCCATCGCTCTGGCGTACCGGCCAATGTCAGACCACCGGTCATGTGCAACCCGATATTCTGACCAGACTCCTTTTCAATCTCGCTGAGCAGATCAATTGTATAGGCCTGTAGCGACGCCATGTTCGGATCGGCGTTTAGCGCGTGAATGCCCCCCGCTGCGTGCCAGGATGACCCCGAGGCCAGCCGCCGCCGTTCCAGCATAACCACATCTGTCCAGCCAAACTTGGCCAGATGATACAGAACCGAGGCGCCCACGACGCCGCCCCCGATGACCACAACGCGATACTGAGAATTCATCCTTCGCTCCCCTGCATGTCTCACGAGGGACGCTAGAGGCACTGTTCACATCTGTCTAGACATTTCTGTACAGTTCTGCGCCTACCAAGAAACCGCCTTGGTGCGGCAGTTTTCAAAGTTGTGCGCTGGGACGGGAAGCGATCTTATCAAACCACGCTAAAGTGGCTGTGTTTTCTTGCGGAATTCGCTTTTTGATCACGCGGGCAAAGTCAACGAAGACAAAGGTGGAAATGTCAGCCAGAGTGAAATCTGAACCTGCGATAAACGCGCTTTCGCTCAGTCGCTGTTCCAGAAGCGAAAAGAAATGGTCAACGCGCGTTGAACCGCGCTGCGCCAGTTCCGGGATTTGCGCGTGATTCACTGGGCCCGGAATTGCCCTGTCGGCAAAGGCTGGATGGGTATTGCGCAACGCCTCGGCTACGGGCATGCCGCCTTGCTGTTCGACAATGCTGTTCCACATCAGAACCTGCCCCTTTTCATCCGGAGTGCGGCCCATCAAAGGTGGCTCAGGAAACCGCGCCTCAAGATAGGCGGCGATCCCGAGATTCTCGGTTAGCGTGCTGCCCTCATCCGTCACCAACACGGGGACACTTGCGTTCGGGTTCACCGCGCGAAAGTCGTCGCTGAGTTGCTCGCCTTTGCCGATCGAGATTTCTCGGGTTTCGATATCCAAACCCTTTTCGGCAATGAACATGCGCGCGCGCCGCGGGTTGGGCGCCGTGGAACAATCATAAAAAAGCATCAGGTTCTCCCACCCTGTCAGCGGCGATAAATGAAACAGCGCCCCTCGACGGCCCCTTCAGGAAGGGAAACTTCGGTCAAGGTATCGAAATACATCCGGTCGCTGGACACCATCAAACCACCCTCGGCCAATAGCGGCTCAATCAGCGGTGAAACAAATCTGGCGAAGTCGTCGTTCTTTTTGCGGTTGTGGCCGCCCAGATCCGCGTGGATCAGACTGGCTGTGGCTCCGAACCGATCCACCGAGGCCGGTAGTGTTTCGCGCACATCCCCCAAAATCACCCGATCTTCGGGCGGCGTGGAATCCGGATGCGACGCCACGGCGCGCTCGAACACATAAACAGGTCGACCTGAGATATACTGCACCATGTGATGATAGGTGCGCCCATTGCCCAACCCCAGTTCGAACACTGGCCCAGGCATTCCTTTGGTTTCAGAGATGGCGAAATCCAGACAGGCCCGTTGGGACACCATACGGTCGATGAACAGATCCAGGCGGCTTTGGTTGTCGGGCACGGGGAAATCTCTCCTTGATATCAGTCAGCTCATGATTTGGGGCCGACACCACATGTGATGACAAATCCTCAAGGATTTGTGTAGGTAAATTGGCCTAAGTTTCACATTTTCGCGACAATTCGGCCCAAGAACGGGTTTGACTACACAGGCACAACCGCGCGAGACTAAGTCAAAAAACACAGGGAGTTGAATACGCCGATGTCGAACCACGGACGAACGGGTGGAAAACCCGCATGACTGCGTTGTTGTCCGTCAGAGACCTCAGCATCGGTTTTGGTGCGGGCGACTCAGTTGTCAAAGGTGTCAACTTTGATGTCGAGGCCGGGCAAACATTGGCTCTGGTTGGTGAATCCGGATCGGGAAAAACCATCTCGTGCCGGGCGGCCTTGCGCATTCTTCCACGTGCCGCGCAAATTCGCAGTGGAACGATTACCCTGAACGATTCGAAAGGCTTCGAGGATCTGACCAAGATCAGCGAGCGACAGATGCGTGACATTCGCGGCAATCGAATTTCGATGATTTTTCAGGAACCGATGCGATCGCTGTCCCCGTTGCACAAGATCGGCAATCAGGTCAGCGAGGTCTTGTGGCTGCATCGGAGCGCGTCCGAGGCGCAAGCTCGCAAAGAGGTCCTGACCCAATTCGAACGCGTGGGCTTTGCCGATCCGCAGCGCGCCTATGATTCTTACCCGTTCGAGTTGTCGGGCGGCATGCGCCAGCGCGCCATGATTGCGATGGCCATGGTTTCCAAGCCAGAACTGCTGATCGCGGACGAGCCGACGACCGCGTTGGACGTTACGACACAAGCGCAAGTGCTTGGTCTGATCAAAGAACTACAGCGCGAGACAGGAATGGCCCTGATCCTTGTGACGCACGATCTTGGTGTGGTTGCAAATATGGCAGAACAGGTCGTTGTCATGCACAAGGGTCGCGTGATGGAGGCAGGGGCAGCCGCCCCGATCCTAAGCGCCCCGGCGCACCCCTACACACAACAATTATTCAACGCGGCCCCTGCAATTCCCGACGAAGATTCGGTCGGGCTGCCTATGCCGGATGATGACCTCATTCTACAGATGAAGGGGGTGTCCAAGACCTACACTATGCGGTCCAGCAGGGGCTGGCAGGGGGACAAGCTGATCCATGCCTGCCGAGGTGTGGATCTGAAATTGGCCCGCGGCAAAACACTGGCAATCGTCGGCGAAAGTGGCTCGGGCAAAACAACGGCAGCGCGGATCGCCCTTGGCGCGGAACTGCCCGATCCGGGTGGCGAGGTTCTGTTTCGTACCGCTCCGGGCGAAGACCCGATCACTGTGCACCACATGAACCGCTCTCAGCGCACGGCCTTTCAACGAAAGGCGCAGATGGTGTTTCAGGACCCGTACAGCTCGCTCAGTCCGCGGATGCGCATTCAAGACGCGCTGACTGAGCCTTTGGAAATCCACTCCATTGGTTCGACCGCCGAACAGCGGGACAAAGCGGTCGAGATGCTGCAGCGTGTGGGACTGAATGGTGATATGCTCAAACGCTATCCACACGCCTTTTCCGGCGGACAACGGCAACGCCTGTCGATTGCGCGGGCAATGATGCTGGACCCTCAATTGATTGTCTGTGACGAGCCGACATCGGCACTGGATGTATCGGTTCAGGAACAGATCC
The DNA here is from genome assembly GCF_900312795.1 of Ruegeria sp. AU67. Lineage (NCBI taxonomy): Bacteria > Pseudomonadati > Pseudomonadota > Alphaproteobacteria > Rhodobacterales > Roseobacteraceae > Ruegeria > Ruegeria sp. AU67. The sequence goes on along the minus strand of NZ_OMPH01000026.1, from coordinate 96,367 downwards.
TGACCTTGCTGGAAAACCTACAGGACCGGTTGAACCTGTCCTACCTGTTCATTTCTCACGACCTTGCGGTTGTGGCGCGCATTGCCGACGAAGTGGCCGTGATGCGCCGGGGTCTTGTCGTCGAACAGGCTCCGCCCGAGACGTTGTTTTACAACCCCCGACACCCTTACACCAAGGCGCTGATTGCCGCCCAACCAGAACCCGACATCAACCGGCCCATCGACCTTAAACTGGTTGCGTTGGGCGCTGGTTCACCAGACAGTTGGGATGACACCTTCCGATTTACGGACTCCGTGATACCCTCACTGGTAGAGATGGAGCCCGGCCATAAGGTACGATGCCATGTTTAAAACCACTCGCCCGCTTATTCTGGCTGCCACGTTGGCCGCCACTTTGGTCCTGCCCGCCACGGCAGGAACACCGACCCCTCAGGAAAGCGAATTCTGGAAAGCCGAGGTCAGCGCCGGGAACCTGCCGCCGGTCACAGAGCGCCTGCCAGCCGAACCTCTGATCGTGGATTTGGCAGCCAAAGGCCGCGAGTTTGGTGCCCCTGGCGGCACGCTTCGCACAATGGTGACCCGGTCAAAAGACATCCGCCAGATGGTCGTTTACGGGTATGCGCGATTGGTTGGGTTTGACGAAAACTACGAAATCGTCCCTGATCTGCTGGAGTCCTATGAAAACGAAGGTAATCGAAAGTTCACACTGCATCTGCGTGACGGGCACAAGTGGTCCGATGGATCACCGTTCACATCCGAAGACTTTCGTTATTGGTGGGAAGACGTTGCCAACAATGAAATGCTCAGCCCGTCTGGCCCACCTGATTTCCTGATTGTTGAAGGAAAAACGCCAACCGTGACCTACCCGGATGAGACAACTATTGTCTTTGAGTGGGAAGACCCAAATCCAGATTTTCTGCAATCGCTGGCCCAAGCGCGCCCGCCGTTCATCTACCGGCCGTCTGAATTCCTCAAACAGTATCACGAGAAATTCGCAGATGCCGAAGACCTCGCCTTTCAGGTCGAAGACGCGCGGGTTAAAAGCTGGGCGGCGCTGCACAACAAGCTGGATAACCTCTACAAGTTCGACAACCACGAATTGCCGACGCTGCAGCCTTGGCTGAATGCAAGTTCGGGCAAGAAGATCCGCCACAATTTCGTTCGCAACCCATATTACCACCGCATCGATTCCAACGGCGTTCAGTTGCCCTATATCGATGTCGTCGAGATGGAAATCGTCGCCGCAGGCTTGGTTGCGGCCAAGACCAATGCTGGCGAAACTGATCTGCAGGGGCGCGGTCTGGCATTTCGCGATGCATCTATCCTGAAAAAGGGCGAAGCCGGCGGGGACTACAAAACTCTGCTGTGGAAGACCGGTGTCGCATCGCAAATCGCGATCTACCCGAACCTGAACTACTCGGATGAAGTTTGGCGCGACGTTCTGCGCGATGTTCGTGTTCGCCGGGCGCTGTCCCTGGCCATCGACCGCAAAACCATCAATCAAGCGCTCTATTTCAAACTGGCCCATCCCGGTGCGATGTCCGTTTTACCCGCGTCTCCGTTCTATGACGAGGAAAACGCAAAAGCCTGGGCGCAGTATGACGTTCAGATGGCCAACGCCCTCCTGGACGAAGCTGGCCTGGCCGAGCGCGATAAAAACGGCATTCGCCTGCTGCCGGATGGGCGCCCGATGGAACTGATCATCGAAACCGCAGGAGAGCGGCAAGAGGTTGAGAACGCGCTTCAGATCGTCACCGATACATGGCGTGAAATTGGTGTGGACCTGATCATGCGCCCACTGGACCGGGACATTTTGCGCAACCGCGTTTTTGCTGGCAACACCATGGCCTCAGTTTGGTTCGGTTGGGATGACGGTATCCCGCAGGCGCACACTTCCCCTGCTTATTTGGCACCTACGGATCAGGTGTTTCTGGCCTGGCCCAAATGGGGACAATTTTACCAAACCGGCGGCGATGTTGGTGAAGCGCCTGACATGCCTGAGGCTGAACGTCTAATGCAGCTGGCCCATGATTGGGAGGTTGCTACCACCGACGAAGAGCGTTCGGCAGTCTGGTCAGAAATGCTGAGCATCCACGCTGATCAGCTTTTCGCCATCGGAATTCTGAACGGCGCACCGCAGCCCATCGTAGTGTCCAACCGTCTGCGCAACGTGCCCGAGCAAGGCATGTGGGCGTGGGAGCCCGGCGCACATTTTGGCATTCACCGCCCCGACGAATTCTTTTTCGCCGACTAATCAGGAGCAGCTAAATGGTAATGCTGCGCTATGCGGTGTATCGCTTTTTCACGATGCTGCTGACTTTGCTGGTGGTGTCGGTTCTGATCTTCGTGATCATCAACCTGCCACCCGGCGATTATCTGAGCAATCAGATCGCGGAATTGCAGGCCTCGGGCCAATCTGCCGGGGTCGCCAAGGCTGAATTCCTGCGCGCGGAATACGCCCTGGATCGCCCTATATGGGAACAGTACCTAGTCTGGATGGGCTTCTGGCCCGGACCGCACGGGTTTGAGGGCCTTCTTCAGGGCAATTACGGCTGGTCTTTTGAATTCGACCGCCCCGTGGCCGAGATCGTCGGCGATACCCTATGGCTGACTGTTGTGGTCAACCTGGCCGCTATCCTATTCGTTTATGCCGTTGCCCTACCGCTGGGCGTCCTCGCCGCAGCAAAATCGCGAACCTGGATTGACTATACGTCGGCCTTTGTTGGCTATCTTGGTTTGGCGACGCCCAACTTCCTGCTGGCACTGATCCTGTTCTATTACGGACACCGCTACTTCAACCTGCCCATCGGCGGCCTGATGGACCCATCCTTCGAAGGTCAGCCGATGAGCTGGGAAAAGCTGAAGTCCATTCTTGTCCACCTAATCGTACCGACTTTCGTCATTGGCACATCTGGCGCCTCTGCCATGATGCAGCGTCTGCGTGCGAACATGCTGGATGAACTGGGCAAACCTTATGTGGAAACGGCCATTGCCAAGGGTATGGCACCATCGCGAATGCTGACAAAGTACCCGCTGCGCGTGGCGTTCAACCCATTTGTTGCAGATATCGGGAACTTGCTGCCGTCGATGGTATCCGGATCGGTACTGGTCTCAGTCGTGCTTGGTCTGCAAACCATCGGCCCGACCTTGCTGACCGCACTCAAGACCCAGGACCAATTTCTGTCTGCCTTCATTCTGATGTTCGTGGCCTTGCTGACCCTGATCGGCACCATGATCTCTGATATCTTGCTGGTCATGCTGGACCCGCGCATTCGGTACGAGGGGCGTGAAGCGTGACCAAACACACCGACGGTCGCTTTGTCGACGATGCACCTTTCGACGCAGATGCCGCCCTGCAACAGTTAGAGCGCGCAGATCTGGACGCACCCAACTGGGTTCTGGTCTGGCGCAAGTTCAAAACCCATAAGCTGGGCTTGATTTCAGGCGTTTTCCTACTGTTCTGCTACCTGATGCTGCCCTTCGCTGGATTCATCGCCCCCTATGGCCCGAATGAACGAAACGGCGAACACCTTTACGCCCCACCGCAAAGCATCAATTGGTTCCACGATGGCTCCTTCATTGGCCCGTATGTCTATCCGATCGTGGCCGAAGCTGATCTTGAGACCTTTCAATGGAAATTTGTGCCCGACACGGAAGACCCTCGCCCGATCCGCTTTTTCTGCGAGGGGACCGAGTACAGGCTTGCAGGTCTTATAAAATCAGACACCCACCTGTTCTGCGCGCCAGAGGGCGCAACGCTGTTCCTATGGGGATCCGATCGTCTGGGCCGCGATGTGTTCAGCCGCATTCTATATGGCGCGCAGCTGTCGCTAACTGTCGGCCTGATCGGCATTTCGGTTTCGTTCACCCTTGGCATCTTTTTTGGATCAATCGCCGGGTATTTCGGCGGCAAAATCGATTGGGTCATCAACCGCGTGATCGAGGTCTTGCGCTCGCTACCTGAACTGCCGCTCTGGCTTGCCCTATCGGCGGCGGTGCCCTCAAACTGGAGCCCGGTTGCTGTTTTCTTCATCATCTCGATCATCCTCGGGATTCTCGATTGGCCCGGCCTCGCCCGTTCGGTACGCGCGAAATTCCTGTCCCTAAGGGAAGAGGAATACGTCCGCGCCGCCGAGATGATGGGCGCAAGCTCGGGTCGTGTCATTCGCAAGCACCTGCTGCCGAACTTCATGTCTCACCTGATCGCCTCGGCCACATTGTCGATACCGGCCATGATCCTCGGGGAAACCGCGCTCAGCTTCCTGGGCCTTGGCTTGCGGGCCCCGGCCGTCAGCTGGGGTGTAATGCTGAACGACGCGCAGAACCTGGCCTCGATCGAGATCTACCCCTGGACGGCAATCCCGATGCTGCCGATCATTGTTATTGTGCTGGCCTTCAATTTCCTGGGTGACGGGCTGCGTGACAGTCTGGATCCATACCAGCAATGAGCTTGATTTCAGCCCTTCCTGCAACCGACGGATACCGCAAAACGGGCACCGGGGCTTGGTCCAGCGTCTACGCGGTATCTGAACTGGCGACAGCAACCTTTGGCGCGGTGGGTCAGGAACTGGCTCGTCTGATGACGGCGCTGAACCTGTCGCCCAGTGCGCCGGATGTGTCTGTGGATCACCGGCTGGCCTCGCTTTGGTATCAATATTCCTTCAAGCCCAATGGTTGGGAGATGCCTAGTCTCTGGGATGCGGTCGCGGGGGATTACCAAACTGCGGATGGTTGGATCAGGCTGCACACCAACCTGCCCCGCCACCGGGCGGCGGCACTAAATGTTCTTGAAGTCAAAGCAGATCGGGACGCGGTCTCTCAGGCGGTCCGGCGATGGTCCGCCAGCGAGCTGGAATCGGCAATCGTGGCCCAGGGTGGCGTTTCCGCAGCCATGCGCAGCCGAGCAGTGTGGTTAGAGCATCCGCAAGGTCGGGCCGTGTCCCGCGATCCACTGATCGGTTGGCATAGCCCGCGACAGATCAAACTACGAGATCGATCCGAGGCCACGGCTGAGCGCCCTTTGGCAGGGCTGCGCGTCCTCGACCTGACGCGCGTGCTGGCTGGGCCGGTTTCAACGCGAACCCTCGCCGGTTTTGGTGCTGACGTTCTGCGTGTCGACCCGCCCGGTTGGGACGAGCCCGGTGTCATACCCGACATCTCTTTGGGTAAATCCTGCACTTACCTCGATCTGAAATCGCCGTCAGGTTTGGAAAAGCTACAAGAGTTATTTTCTCAGGCCGATGTGTTCGTCCACGGGTATCGCCCCGGTGCTTTGGATGCGCTCGGCCTGACCAGGGCCAAGCGCGATGAATTGGCCCCAAACCGGGTCGAAGTCACATTGGACGCTTATGGCTGGCAAGGCCCATGGGCCGCGCGGCGCGGGTTCGACAGCCTCGTTCAGATGAGCGCGGGTATAGCGGATGCAGGCCGTGACTGGGCAAATGCGGATAAACCAACACCATTGCCGGTTCAGGCGCTGGATCATGCAACCGGCTATCTGATGGCCGCCGCTGTGCTATCCGCCTTGGCCGAGGCCACCTCGGGGAATGCGATCATGCTGGGCCAGCTTTCTCTCGCGCGCACGGCCGAGTTGTTGGCCATTCTCGGCAAGTCCGACACGAAAGAGGTCATCACCGGTGCCAGTCCGTCAGACTACAGCCAAGCTCTCGAAGAATCTGGCTGGGGCACCGGTCACCGCCTGAAACCTGCTCTGACGGTGGGCGCCGCCAAGATGTTCTGGGACAAGCCTGCACCTAAACTAGGCACGTCGGCTCCGGTCTGGCCCACGGCCATCACCTGAGCCAACCGCCGCGCGGTACGCGCGGCCCGGCCCAACGCTTTGGGTCACGTCTCGCCAGAGACGTTACCCAAAGGGGCGGGAGACCCCCTCAGCGATCATCTCCACCCGGGCCGATATCGTCCAAATAGTCCTCGTCAATCGCAGCCTGCACAGCACCAGTGACAGCCTCTCGCTGCTTCGGTGTCAGATCTTCCGGCTCCTTGCCCTCGGCCAACCGTACCGTGACTTCACGGTGCGCGAACTTGATGCCTTCGCGGGCGAACAATTCCCGGATGTCCTGATAGACTTTCTTGCGCACCAGCCATTGATCGCCCGGCTTGGTCATGAACTTGACCCGAATGATCATCGCAGAGTCCTGCATTTCGATCACGCCCTGCGACTTCAGCGGTTGGATAAAGTTGTCGCCAATCACCGGATCATTCAGCAACTGTTGACCCAACTTCTTGATCAGCTTGCGCACCTTCTCGACATCGGTGTCATACGTCACCCGTAACGGCAGTTTCATGATCACCCAGTCGCGGGAATAGTTGGTTAGAACCTTGATCTCACCAAAGGGGATGGTGTTCAGCGCGCCGAGATGGTGACGCAGTTGGAACGACCGGACCGAGATCTTTTCTACCGTTCCCTTAACGTCGCCGATGTCGATGTATTCGCCCTTGCGGAACGCGTCATCCATCAGGAAGAACGCCCCCGAAAAGATATCGCGGACCAATGTCTGCGATCCAAAGCCCACGGCCAGGCCCACGACACCAGCACCCGCGAATAGCGGACTGACATTGATACCCAATTCCATCAGGGCAATCAGCGCTATGGTCACAACAACTACGGCCAGAATGGCCCCGCGGAACAAAGGCAACAATGTTGCAAGGCGGCTTTGCCCACCTTCTCCGCCTTCATCGCCCAGCTCAGCCTCACCACCGCCGTCGTCAATCTCCTGCGCGATCTTCGAGTCGATCCCGATGCGGAAAAAATGGAACAGGATATAGCCCATGAAGAGGATCACCATCACATCCAGCGCCCGCTCGATCGGCAAGTCCTCGCTCCAGCTGGCATCCGGATTCCAGATGACCACCAGCGCATATAGACCGACAACAAAAGCCAGAATACCGGCAACCCGCCGCGCCAGATCTTCGTAGGTCAGGATCGAGTGCTTGCGCATCTCGGCCTGCGGCGTTTCGATCGCTTCAACCTCGGCATCCGCCTCATCACCATCGGCATTCATCGCGTCCAGCTGGTTGTTGCGATTGAAATACCGTTCCAGAAGATAATTCATGGCCCCATAGGCAACCACGACCGACATGAAGATGGCATAGCTGCTGGCTACGATCGGGATCGAGTTTTGATTTTCCAGCACCAGGTCGACGGCCAGTTTGAACCAGCTGAACACCATGTACAGGATCAGCACCGGCGCCCATGCGAACGAGATCAGGCGCAGAATCCACGACACCTGATCCGGAGTTCGCCCGCCGCGAATAGCGTTCGAAATGGCGCGGGCATTGAACAGGATCATCAGGACATTGCCGATCGCGCCAAACATGGTCAGGCCGCCGTAGACCAAGGCGTAGACGTTATAGTTCAGCCCAAAATCAGCTACCCAAGTGGCAAAAAGCACCACGGTAATGTCGTAGGTCGCCAGCGCCGAAGCCCAAATGTACAGGCGTTTGGCGTCACGATCCGAGAAAGGTGGCAAGCGATATTGGCTCAGATACGGGGATAGAACCATGCGCCACAGATCAGACACGGTACGCGACAGGAAGAAGGCGGTAAAAATTGCTGTGACCGTGAACTGGATCGAGATGTCCTCAGCCTCGCCGAAAAACACAAAACCGACGATAAGCGCCATCACCATGGCAAAAATCGTGGCGCCTATCCCCATAAGGAACCGGAACACCAAAAACGGCATCTTCTCGCGATAGCCTTGTGGATCTTCCTTGGATCGCGCGACGACGATTCGCTTTGCGATACGCTTGCCGTAGATTTCAATCGACAACCATCGTCCGATCAAAAGGAAGAGAACATTCCAGAACAAGACCTCGACATAGGTCTGTATTCGGCCATCCGGGCTGGTCTGACGCAGGATGTATTGCACCTCGAAGATCGAATAAGGCAGCGCCTGAAGCCGTGAGTTCATCGAGTCGCGAAATCTGGAAAACCGCTCCTGCGCTTTCATAAGCTGCGAACCGTCGCCCATCGGATCCCCGGGTGCAGCCTCGGGGGTGACACTGTTTTGCTGGCCGGAAGACACGATTTGCCCGGCGCTGTCGATGACGATCACACTGGCCCCAGCTTCGGTCGCGGAGCGGATCGCCGTAGCCAGATCGCTGTCGCTGGCTGTTTCCGAGCTGCTGCCCCCGGCTGAGGGATACCCCGGTATGAGAGAGGTCTGCGCAACTGCACCGGTGACCAGCGCCAGAGTAAGGGACCAGATTACAAACGTTAATCCAGCCAGCAATGTTCGTGTCATCGGATATTTTTCCAGTTCGCCATTCGTAACACAGGTTATCGAAGCCCGGTGGCGGGTTCAAATATTCAACCCCCGCAGCCTCAACATCGTATCAAGCCGTGTTCCCCGCACCATGCTATGAACAGAAGTGTTTGCAACCCGGAAAAAACTGAATATGACCAACCTGACGCTGTCATCATGACGGATGGGCAGGAAATTTGATATAGAACAGGGCGCAGATGCGAAACCCACGGCTAAAATCGAAACAAGCCGGTAACGACTGGTGGGATCAGTGATTTTGCACGCGGCAAAAAAAATATATACGATACGGGTGCAAGCGCGCGGAGTTGCACCAGAACACTGAATTGGGCAAAGGCATGAGCCTAGGAAGACAAAACGATACAACCGGCCGTGCGCCGCGCATATTGTTCTACAGCCACGATACGTTCGGGTTGGGCCACCTGCGCCGATCCCGTGCACTGGCTGGTGCGATGACGCAGGCTGACCCATCGGCATCGGCGCTGATCCTGACCGGGTCACCCGTGGCCGGGCGGTTCACCTTTCCGCGTCGCGTCGACCACGTGCGTTTGCCAGGTGTGACCAAACGCGCCGATGGATCTTATGCATCCCAGACAATTGGAATGGGCATCGAGGAAGTGACTGAGTTGCGGGCGGGTCTGATCCAGACGGCGGTTCAGCAATTCGATCCTGACGTCCTTATCGTCGACAAGGAACCAACCGGTTTCCGCAGCGAGCTGTTGCCCACCCTGGAAAATTTGCTGCGGTCCCGCCGCACCAAAATGGTCCTGGGCCTGCGTGACGTTTTGGATGAACCCGAAGTGTTGGCCGCCGAGTGGGAGCGGAAAGAAGCCATTGCAGCAACCGAAAGGTTCTACGACGAAATCTGGGTGTACGGGCTGCGCTCGATCTATGATCCGACCGAGGGTCTGCCGCTCAGCCCTGCCACGCAGTCGCGCATCCATTGGACTGGTTATTTGCGCCGTGATCTTGGGCCGATAGGCGATCCGCCGGAACAACCTTACATCCTGATAACGCCGGGCGGCGGCGGTGACGGCAAAGCCATGGTGAACCAGGTTTTGTGCGCCTATGAAAAAGATCCCAACCTGTCACCGCGCGCTGTCCTTGTCTACGGCCCCTTCCTGTCGGGCGAGCTGCGCGACGATTTCGAAACCCGCGTTGCTGCGCTGAATGGTCGGGTCACGGCTGTTGGCTTTGAATCGCAGATCGAAACGCTGTTTGCCGGCGCTGCAGGTGTGGTCTGCATGGGCGGTTACAATACGTTCTGCGAGGTGCTCTCGTTCGACAAACGCGCCGTCATCGTTCCACGCACGACACCGCGGCTGGAACAGTGGATCCGCGCCTCACGCGCCGAAGGTCTGGGACTTGTCAGAATGCTGGACGAAAACCGTGACGGGTTAACGGCGGACGCGATGATTGAGGCTATTCGCAATCTGCCCGATCAGCCCTTGCCTTCTCAGGCAATCCGCGACGGCCTGCTGGATGGTCTGGACTATGTCACAAGCCGCGTGGACGCGCTGCTTGGTGGGGAACGGGAACGAGCCACCGGATGACTTCAGGAAAACCCAAGCTCGCGGTGCTGGTCAAAGGATGGCCGCGCCTTTCCGAGACGTTTATCGCACAGGAACTGGTCGCCTTGCAGGACGCAGGCCACAGCTTTGACATCTGGTCCCTGCGCCACCCGACCGACATCAAACGCCACCCGCTGCATGAGCGGTTTAAGGGGCAGGTCCACTACCTGCCCGAGTACCTGTGCGAAGAACCTGATCGCGTCTGGGCCGCGCGCCACATCGCGCAGACCCTGCCCGGCTATACCGAGGCTTATAAGGTCTGGCGCTCTGATCTGCGGCGCGACCCGACACAGAACCGCATCCGGCGTTTCGGGCAGGCCTGTGTTCTGGCCGCCGAGTTGCCCGGGGAAACGCAGGTGATGTATGCGCATTTCATGCACACGCCGTCGTCGGTCGCACGCTACGCCGCCATCATGCGCGGCCTGCCCTGGAGCTTTTCGGCACACGCCAAAGACATCTGGACGTCACCCGATTGGGAGAAAGCCGAAAAACTGCAGGCCAGCACGCATGGGGCCGCTTTTGGCGCAACCTGTACTGCCATTGGGGCGGAACACTTGCGCAGTTTGGCCGATGATCCGGCGCGGGTCGATCTGATCTATCATGGCTTGGACCTGAACCGTTTTCCCGACCCACCGACCCGCGCAGCTCGGGCACCGGATGGGCGGTTTCACATGCTCTCAGTCGGTCGTCTGGTCGAGAAAAAGGGCTTTGATCGCCTGATCGATGCGTTCGCCACGCTACCCAATTCGCTGGACTGGCACTGGACACATATTGGTGGCGGTGCGCTTGGTGATGCGCTGCGCGAACGGGCTGAGGCCCAAGGTATCGCGGACCGGATCACCTGGAAGGGCGCCTGTGACCAGCCCGAAGTGATCGAGGCGATGCGCGGCTCTGATCTGTTCGTGTTGCCCAGCCGGATCGCGGCTGACGGAGATCGCGACGGGTTGCCAAATGTTCTGATGGAGGCTGCGTCTCAACTGTTGCCGATCCTGTCGACACCGGTTTCCGCCATTCCGGAATTCATAAAAACCGGAACGCATGGCGTTTTGTCCGACGACAACCCGTCCGCACTTGCCAGCGCGATCACCGAAATGGCCGCCGCTCCAGAGCGTACTGCATCTATGGCCAACGCTGCCTATTCCCGCCTGATTGCCGAGTTCCGCATGGACCCCGGCATTGCCCTGTTGTCCAAACGGCTCAGCGCATTGGGCGCGGGCAAAGACTGATGGCCCGCGTCGCCTTTTTCTCACCGATGAAATCTCCGGACAGCCCGGTGCCATCGGGTGACAGGGAAATGGCGCGCAATCTGATCAGGGCGATCGGGGCGCAGGGCGACGAGGTCGATCTCGTATCGGACTTGCGCATTTACGACAAAACGGGCGATCCGGCGGTTCAACAACGTCTCTGTTCTGACGCCGATGCCGAAGCCCGGCGACTGATCGCGGACATGACCCACGACACGGATTTGTGGGTGACGTATCACAACTACTACAAGGCCCCCGATCTGCTGGGCCCTAAAGTGTGCGCCGCTCGGGGCATCCCCTATGTGCAATTGGAAAGTACCCGTGCGACCAGCAGGTTACGCGACCCATGGTCCGGCTTTGCGCAAGCCGCACATGATGCCTGCGACGCGGCGAACGTCATTTTTTACCACACGGCCAACGATCTAATCACGCTGGAACGTGAAAAATTCGAGGATCAGCGTCTGGTCGAATTGCCGCCCTTTTTGCCAATCTCGAGCCTGCCGCCCGCTTCCTCATGTGACGGGCCGATGCTGACGGTGGGAATGATGCGGCATGGTGACAAACTGGCGTCGTACCAACTGCTGGCGCAGGCGCTGTCGCATTTGAACGGGGATTGGGCTTTGGATATTGCAGGGGATGGACCTGCGCGGGCTGAGATCGAAGACCTTATGACACCGTTTGGCTCCAAGGTCCGGTTTCTGGGGCAACTGGATCGTGACGCCCTGCAAAACTTATACGCAAATGCGTCCATCTTGGTGTGGCCCGGCGTGAATGAGGCATTTGGCATGATTTACCTTGAGGCTCAGGCCAGCGGAGTTCCGGTTGTTGCGCAGAACAGGCCCGGTGTCCGCGATGTTCTGGCGCCGGCCGACTACCCCGAGGTCGAAGCAGGACCCGAAGCGCTTGCCGCCAGGCTACAGACGCTGCTTGGAGACCCTGCCCTGCGCCGTTCGCTTGGTACGACAGCCCGGGAATACGTGTCCAACCGCCACCTGATGCCCGCAGCAACCGAACGGTTCTGGCAGGCTGCGCGGCCTTTGATCGGAGGCACCGCATGAGCCAACTTGCTCTTTTGCGCCACGGCCACACCCATTGGAACCGCGCTGGCCGTATTCAGGGCCGCAGTGACATTCCGCTGGACGATGACGCGCGCACCGAACTGGCCGGATATGAATTGCCCGAGCCGTGGAACAAGGCAGCGCTCTGGTCCAGCCCCCTGCAGCGCGCCAGCGAAACCGCCGCATTGGTCGCGGGGCGGGAGCCTATGGTGTCTGAAGCCCTGACCGAGATGAACTGGGGCGATTGGGAGGGCAAGCGCGGCGTTGACCTGATTGCAGACGCAGACAGCGGATATCGCCATATCGAGGATTGGGGCTGGAACTATTGCCCGCCGAACGGCGAAAGCCCGGCGGAAGTCCGGGCGCGATTGCAACCCTGGCTGGACGGATTGCAGGGCGACACCGTCGCCGTGTGTCACATCGGGATCATGCGCGTCATTCTGGCCTCGGCCTGGGGATGGGACTTTGCCGGCACCGCCCCGTTCAAGATCAAACGCAACCGCCTTTATGTCATTGATCTGGATAATTTTCAGCCGCAACCCGAACCGGTTCGCCTGTTGCGACAAGGCCCCCGCGAATGAAGGTCATGATTGTTGTCACCCACCTGTTGGGCACCGGGCACCTGAGCCGCGCGTTGACGCTGGGCCGGGCCTTTGTCGCGGATGGGCATGATACCTTTGTGGTCTCTGGTGGGATGCCTGCTCCTCAATTGGACACGACCGGAATGACGTTGTTGGGACTGCCCCCTTTGCGCTCGGATGGCACTGATTTCACCCGTCTTTTGACACAAGCCGGAACGGTAGCGGATGGGGGGTATTTCGCGGCGCGCAAGACTGCTCTGGTTGAAGCAATTCGCAGCTTTGCACCGGATGTTCTGATCACCGAGCTTTATCCGTTTGGCCGCCGGTCCCTGGCAGGTGAGTTTTCAGCCGCGCTGGAGGCCGCCCGTGACATACGCCCGCGCCCGATAATTCTGGGATCGATCCGGGACATTCTGGCACCGCCGTCAAAACCCTCAAAGGCAGAGCGGGCGGAGCAGATTATTGCAGAGCATTACGACGGCATCCTTGTCCATTCGGACCAGAGCGTTGTGCCGTTGAACGTCAGTTGGCCTGTGTCCGAGCAGCTGGAGGGTCGCCTGTTTTACACGGGTTTCGTGGCTCCACTAGCCCCAACACCGCACGAGGATGCAACCGGCAAAGGCGAAGTGCTTGTCAGCGCAGGCGGCGGTTCGGTTGGGCAACCGATCTTTCACGCGGCCATCGAGGCCGCCCGAAAGATGTCCAACAGGCACTGGCGCCTGTTGGTCGGCGGACAGGATGCAAAGGCACGCATTACCGAATTGCGGAAGCAAGTGGCGGATGCCCCTGTCACTTTGGAACAAGTGCGGCCCGATTTTCGCCAGATGCTGCCCCACGTGGCGGCTTCGGTCAGCATGTGCGGCTACAATACAGCATTGGATATTCTGCAAGCAGGAACCCCTGCCGTGTTCATTCCATTTGATGATGGCAATGAGGTCGAGCAGAGCCTCCGCGCCCGCACCCTTGCGGAAATGCCCGCCATAGATGTCATCCCAAGCAAAGAATTGAACGGAGATCTACTGGCCCAGGCCGTGGGCCGCGTGATTTCATCGGAAACTCGTCCGGTCTCAGATCAGGGGTTCGATGGCGCAGCGCAATCCGTACGCATCGCCAAGGGTCTTTTGGAGCGCCGCGGATGAGTGTTGACTGGCGCAGTTTGACGGATGAGCTGGATATCTGGCTTCAACAAGGACTGTCACTGCCTTTGTGGTGGCGCGACGATGATGCGGTTTCCACAACGCCGCAGCTTGATCGCTTGACCGCGATGTCAGACCACCTTGGGGTGCCCGTTCATCTGGCGATCATCCCTCGCGATGCCCAAGATCTGCTGATCGAATATGTAACTTCCCGTCCAAACCTAATCCCGGTCGTGCACGGTTGGGCCCATCAGAACCACGCACCACCGGATGAAAAGAAATCCGAGTTCCGCCTGCACCGGCCCATGGACGATATTACTGGGGATATCGGTTCAGGGATATCGCGGCTGCGCACCCTGTTTGCAGATCGATTGTGCCCGATGTTCGTGCCGCCATGGAACCGCATAGCGCCAGAGGTGGTGCAGGAATTGCCCGCAGCGGGGTATCGCATCTTATCGACCGCCACGCCACGGTCCAGCCGGCAGGCAGCGCCTGGATTGGCCCAGATCAACACGCATCTGGATCCAATCGACTGGCGCGGATCACGCAGGCTGGCCGACCCGGACATGTTGATCGCGAAAACCACTCAGCTGCTGCAAGATCGCCGCGAGGGTCGCGCAGACAACGCCGAACCCTTTGGCATCTTGACCCACCATCTGGTTCATGATGAGGACATCTGGGCCTTTACCCACGACCTGCTGAACCGGCTGCTGAACGGTCCGGGCTTTGTCTGGTCAGCCCCCCAAACCGATTGAAAACGGAGATCTGAATGAGCCGACTGGATTCCATGCTGCGCCGCCTGACCGCACAACGTGACGGTTTGAATTGGGCTGTCGATCAAATCTCAGACACTGCGGGCGACGTGCTGGATATGGGCCTTGGAAACGGGCGCACTTATGATCACCTGCGGGAAATTCTGCCGGATCGAAGGATCTGGGTCATGGACCGCGTGCTGCAGTGCCATCCCTCAAGCACACCGCCAGCAGAGGATTTTTTGCAGGGTGAGGCCGAGCCGATGCTGCAGAAGCTGGCAGAAGGTGGACCCAGGATCGCTTTCGGTCACTACGATTTCGGGCGGGGAGTCAAGGAAGAGGACGTTGCCGAAGCCGCGCGCCTCAGCCCACTGATTGCGCAGGTGATGTTGCCCGGCGGACTGTTGATCTCGGGCCAACCGCTTGTCGGCTTTCAGCAGATCAGCGGCCCGGACACCATCGCACCGGACCGTTACTTGTTCTACAGGGCCTGATCAGGCCACGCGCCGTCCGCGCGACCAAACGCCATTCAACGCAGGGGTGCCTTCGCGCATCCGGAACCGGATGACGTCCGCCCGCGCGCCCGCCCGTAGCTCACCACGATCATCCAGCCCAACGACCTCTGCCGGTGTCTTTGTCACGGTTTTCAATCCGCGGGCAAAATCACCCCACATCTCGCCCAGTTTCACAGCAGACAGCAACAATGCGGATGGCACATAGTCCGAGGACAGTATGTCGAGATGGCCCAGCTGCGCCAGTTCATGCGCAGCGACATTGCCGGAATGCGACCCGCCCCGGATCACATTGGGTGCGCCCATCATCACCTTGATACCATGATCATGACAGGACTGCGCAGCCTCGACCGTAGTCGGGAACTCGGCAAGGGTGATCCCGTGACCGGCCGATACGCGCACCTGTTCGTCCGTCGTGTCATCATGGCTGGCCAGCATCGCACCAAACCGTTTGGCCGCTTTTACCGTCTCAACCTCGTGCAGATCACCATAGCGGTCGCGCATCGCCTTAAGGTCGGCCACGTGTTGCAGAAATCCATCTCCCTCAAGCCCCAGTTTGCCTTTCAGATACGCTTCCAGTTTCGACAAATCGCGGAACTGCCGTTGTCCGGGCGTGTGGTCCATGAGTGAGACCAGACCAACACGGTCTTCGGGCCCAAATTCGTTTAATTCTTCGGCCAGGGTTTCCGAGCAGACCTCGGCCCGCAGATGCAGAAAATGGCTGATCTTCAGCGCATCCTGTTCCCGCAACTGCCACAGCTCACGCGACAGACCGCGCGCATATTTGACATAGCGTTGCCCGGACGGGATCGAGCCTATCCGCATCGCGTCGAATACGGTCGTGATCCCGGTACTGGCCAGTTCGGCATCATGGGCCAAAATAGCGGCTGCATGAGGCCAGTCGACCTTGGGTCGCGGCTGAATGTGGCGCTCAAGGTTGTCGGTGTGAAGTTCGACCAGACCAGGGCAGACATAATCCCCTTCGCAGTCAATTGCGCCAGCGGGAACAGCCGGGCCGGTCGCGACCTCAGAAATCGTATCCCCCACAATCCGAAGGCTGCCCAAGACCGTCTTATCGGGAAGAACAAGCGTGGCATTGGCAAGTATCATTTCTTCTGTCATCTGAACTTCACAAGGTTTGAGCTATTTGGAAGGCCACGCATAGGAGGCCAATGTGACATTCACGCGATACGCGATCTATTTTGCGCCACCGGCCCAGGCCGAATGGACAATCTTTGCGACCCAATGGTTGGGCTGGGACATGGAAGCCGAAACTGAAGTTGCGCATCCTGTCATTGACGGCGTGGACGTCGCAGCCGCGACCGATGTTCCGCGCAAATATGGTCTTCACGCGACGTTGAAGCCGCCGTTTCGCCTGAACAAGGGGCAATCTCTGACCAACTTGCAAGATGCCTGCAAACGGATTGCCGGAACGCAACCGCCCGTCACGCTGGACGGGTTCGAGATCGCCCGGCTGGGTCGTTTTCTGGCCCTGCGGCCGGTAGGTAATACCGACGCGCTGAACGCGCTTGCAGCGGCTTGCGTCCGCGAGCCTGACAGCTTCCGCGCCCCCGCGCCCGCCGCGGAACTGGACCGCCGACGTGCCTCGGGCCTGACGCCGGAACAGGACGCCAACCTGCTGCGTTGGGGTTACCCTTACGTGATGGACACGTTCCGCTTTCACATCACCCTCAGCGGAAAACTGGACAAACCCACGCTGAAAACCGTGCAGGTCGCATTGGAGAACCATCTGGTCCCCCTGCTGCCCGCCCCCTGTCAGATCAAGGATTTGGCGCTTATGGGCGAAGCCGAAGATGGGAGGTTTCATCTGATCCATCGCTACGCCCTTTCCGGTTGAAGCCCGGCAAGGATCGCATCAATCGTGATTTCCAGCGGCCCGGAATTATCTACTTCGATCACACGGTTCAGTCCGTCGGGCAAGGGCATACCAGCCCGTCCCAGACGACGCACCTGATCAGAGGCGCTTTCCCGCCCGCGTACAGAGAGGCGCTGCGCCAACACCTCAGGGTCCGCTGTCAGCGAAATCACGATCAGGTCGCCAAAAACCACCTGCGCGTTCAACAAAACCGAACGGGACAGATTGACCAACAGCGCATTCGCCGTTTGCCGTTGGTCTTCGATTTCAATCGGGATGCCGTAGTGCAGCCCATGCGCGCTCCAGTGCAACGCAAAGGCTCCGTCCAGCACCATCTGCTCGAAGATTTCAATCGACACGCGATCAAAATCTTCGCCTTCTTCGCCTTCGGGGCGGGTTATCACCCGGCGAACCCGCAGGATACCTGACGACGCCGCGACCAACGCCTCCATGACGCTGTCTTTGCCGACACCTGACGGACCAACAACGGCTATGACCGGCGCAAGGCTCACGCGACCATCCCCGGGGTGAATTCAGACACGTTGATCTCGCGATCACAGACCCAGTTGCGCGCTTCGATATCGTGGAAAATGCCAACAATCGCCGCGCCGCGTTCTTTGGCCTCTTCGATCAAAGACAGCACCGTTTCGCGATTTTGCGCATCCAGTGAGGCAGTCGGTTCGTCCAACAGCATCGCAGGGTAATCATGCGCAAATCCACGTGCGATGTTCACCCGCTGCTGCTCACCGCCCGAAAAAGTGGTCGGGCTCAGGCTCCACAGTCTTTCGGGAATGTTCAACCGCCGCAACAAATCCGCCGCCTTGTCCAGCGCCGCTTGCTTGTCGCAGCCAACGGCCAACAGTGGCTCGGCCACCACCTCAACCGTCGGAACCCTGGGGACCAAGCGCAGGAACTGACTGACATAGCCAAGCGTCTCACGCCGCAAAGCCAGAATTTCGCGCGGTTCGGCCTTGGCAACGTCCAGATCACCGACAAGAACCTGTCCTGATGCGGCCAGATAATTCCCATAGATCACCCGCATCAGCGTTGATTTCCCTGCCCCCGAGGCTCCGGTCAGGGCGACGCATTCACCTGCGGCGACTTTCAGCGATGCACCCTGCATTACCGGAATTACGGCACTACCCTGATTGTGCAGGGTAAAACTCTTGCTGACATTGATAAGCTCAATCATAGCACTTCATCTTTTTCCAAATACTCAAACCTGCAGAACGCTGGACACGAGCAACTGCGTGTAGGCATGTTGCGGATCGTCCAGAACCTGATCGGTCAACCCGGCCTCAACCACTTGACCGCTTTTCATCACCATCAGTCGATCCGCCAGCAGGCGTACGACGGCGAGGTCATGGGTGACGATGATCGCGCTCAACCCCATCTCACGCACCAACCCGCGCAGCAGATCCAGCAGGCGCGCCTGAACGGAAACATCCAGCCCGCCCGTTGGTTCATCCATGAACACGAGGCGCGGCCCCGTGACCAGATTGCGGGCAATCTGCAATCGCTGCTGCATCCCGCCAGAAAAGGCCGACGGACGGTCATCCACACGAGATTCCTCAATCTCAACCCGGCCCAGCCAGTCGATCGCACGGTCCCGGATGTCGCCATAGTGACGATCCCCCACCGCCATCAGACGCTCACCAATATTGCCGCCAGCACTGACCGACATCCGCAGGCCATCGCGCGCATGCTGATGTACAAAGGCCCAGTCCGTACGGCTCAGCATCCGACGTTCCGGTTCGGACATGGTGACCGTATCCACTGGACCATCAGCGCGTGTTTCAAAAATCACCTGCCCTGCATCGGGTTCCAGATGACCGGCCATGCAATTCAACAGCGTCGACTTGCCCGATCCGCTTTCACCCACGATCCCCATTACTTCTCCAGGGAAGAGATCAAAACTCACATCCGAGCACCCAATCCGCGCGCCGTAGCGCTTTTCGATGCCTTTGACCTGCAATAGGGGGGTCATGCCGCATTCTCCTCGGCCAGTCGGCCAACATGGCCCGCCTCGCGGCGAGACCGGCAATAATCGGTGTCGGAACAGACGAACATCCGGTTGCCTGCATCATCCATGATCACTTCGTCGAGATAGCTATCCTCTGCCCCACAAAGATCGCATGGGTGATCGGCTTTGGTGGCCTCAAACGGGTAATCCTCGAAATCCAGACTGACGACCTTGGTATGCGGCGGAACCGCGTAAATCCGCTGTTCACGTCCCGCACCAAACAGCTGGATCGCGTCCATCTCAAGTTTTGGGTTGTCGAATTTCGGGATTGGCGACGGGTCCATCACATAGCGGTCCGACACTTTCACCGGATAGGCATATGCGGTCGAGATCGCGCCGTGCTGGCTGATGTCCTCGTACAGCTTCACATGCATTAGCCCATATTCTTCAAGGCTGTGCATCTTGCGCGTCTCGGTCTCACGCGGTTCCAGAAAGCGCAGAGGTTCCGGGATCGGCACCTGATAAACGATGATCTGGTCCTTGCGCAGCTTCGCCTCGGGGATGCGGTGGCGGGTCTGGATGACTGTGGCCTTTTCGGTTTCCTCGGTCGTTTCCACACCTGCCGTGTTCTCAAAGAACTTGCGGATCGACACAGCATTGGTGGTGTCATCGGCACCTTGATCGATCACTTTAAACGTGTCCTCGGGCGTCAATGTAGCGGCTGAAACCTGCACTCCACCGGTGCCCCAGCCATATGGCATCGGCATTTCACGGCTGGCAAAAGGGACCTGGTAACCGGGCACGGCCAGACCTTTCAGAATGGCGCGCCGGATCATTCGCTTGGTTTGTTCGTCCAAATATGCGAAGTTATACTCATTCATTTTGATGTATCACTTTGTTTTTGGTGTTTTTGTGGACGTATTTCTGTTGGGCGCATTGTTATTGGCGCTATTGATGTATCTTTTCTTTCACTCTCGTCATGCGAAGCGACGACGTCGTGCGCAAAAGCGGGATCCAAATGGCGAATGGAGTTCGGTTGGCGCGCGCACGGACTCGCCACCCGGTAGAAAACTGCGACGCCAATAAGGCGGGTTGGTATATCCCGCAGCTTGGCTTGCCGCCACGCATATGCGGGCGCTATCCAGTTCATTGATGCCCCCTTTCCCTTGGTTCGACTTTCATTCCGCAGCCTCTTTCGGCTTCATCCGTTCTTCGGCTTCGCGTCGTAGTTTGCGAACCAGTTCCAACTCGGACTGGAAATCCACGTAGTGCGGCAGCTTGATATGCTCGAGGAAACCCGTCGCTTGAATGTTATCCGCATGGCTGAGGACAAATTCCTCGTCTTGCGCGGGTGCGCCCAGATTATCTTCGCCCAACTCTTCCCATCGTAGTGCGCGGTCCACCAAAGCCATCGCGATGGATTTCCGTTCAGACTGACCAAACACCAAACCATAGCCACGGGTGAATTGCGGGGGTTCCGTCTTGGAACCTTTGAACTGGTTCACCGTCTCGCATTCGGTAAATTCGATTTCGCCGATGTCGATGGCGAAACCCAGTTCCGGGATGTCCATTTCCACTGCGACCTTACCGATCCGCAACTCACCGACGAATGCGTGGTTACGGGCGTAACCGCGTTGCGTTGAATAGGCCATGCCCAGTACAAACCCCTCATCCCCGCGGGTCAGGGATTGCAGACGCAGGGGCCGGTTCGACGGAAACTCCATCGGTTCGCGCGTCAGATCACCCGGGGTGGTGTCACTGGCGGGTTCATCCTGAATGATGTCCTCGCCCTTCAGGAACTCAGTGATATGCGGCGTCGCCTCGGCGCGGGGTTGCGCCGTAGGCGCAGCCGGAACCTCACCTTCTGCGGCCAGTTTGAAGTCCAGCAAGCGGTGTGTGTAATCAAAGGTTGGCCCCAGTACCTGCCCGCCCGGCGCATCCTTGAACGTGGCCGAAATCCGGCGATCACACGCCATCTCATCAGTCTTAACCGGTTTCGAATAGCCAAATCGCGGCAATGTCGTTCGGTAGGCTCGGATCAGAAAGATCGCTTCGATCAAATCACCGCGCGACTGCTTGATGGCCAGGGCCGCCAAATCGGGGTCGTACAAGGACCCCTCGGCCATCACCCGATTGACCGCCAGACCCAGCTGTTCCCGGATTTGGGCGATGCTCAGTTCGTCAATGTCGGTTGCGCCGCGTCTTTCTTCCGCCAACCAGGCATGTGCGTTTTCGATGGCCGTCTCGCCACCCTTGACTGCAACATACATTGCCTAGGCCTCCACACTGATTTGGGTACTGCGAGGCAGGGCCGCCACCCGGTCGCCGCAGGTAAAAAAGAAGTCACATCCAAGCGGGTACAAAGCCGCGTTGGCCTGCAATGCCTGGGCATCCGGCAAGGATAGCCGCGCAGTGTCTTTGATCCCCGGACCACTTAGAATAGCACCTGCTTGTTGCAGCGCGTCACATTCAACAATCAAGGTGGCCGAGCGATCCGGGTATTCTGCGGTACCGATTCGAAATGATCCCAGTGGGCTGAGCTCGGCCCAACTCCCTACGGCGAAATCTGCTACAGCAGCCTGTGAAATGGGCGCACCTGTGTGAAAGGTCAGCCACTCGCGCACCCCATCGGTGTTGAACGCGCCCGCCAGATGGATCTTTGTCTCGGGGTCACACAAAGTCAGCAGCAAGGTTCCCGCTGCGATCGACAGGGGCTTTGGCGGTTGCGCACCCTTCAGGTCACGGATTTCTCCGGGCTGGGCCATCACGGTCATGGCGGCGCGGAATGCATGCGCGGCCTGGACCGGTGCATTCTGAAAACCCCCAGAAAATTGGGTCTGTGCCGTCATGTGTCCTCTCCCCTTACCATGGTGAAAAACTCAACCTTCGTCGCTGCGGCTTTGGAGGCGCGATCTGTTCTGGCGGACTGCATCTGACCCTTGAGCGGCGCGATCACTTGGTCATGAACCGCACCCGCAGCCGAGGTCTGCATCAAGGCATCAATCAACGCGGCCGCCTGGGCCTTGGGCTTGGACCGGCCCTGCACGTATCCATGCCCAACCGTTCCGTCCTGCAGCACCAGAGAACACCGCGTAACGGTCATTTCGCCAATGTTGAACCGAGCGCCAGTGCCGCCAGTGCGCCCGCGCACCATTACACCTCCCACTTCGGGGCTGCGAAGCCATTCAAAGTTCGGGCGTGCCGCGTACTTGTCCCAAAGGGGCATCAGCGCGCTTTCAGGCGCACGCGCCAGCAGGCCCATCCAGTCCTGTCGCGTTGCTTTAGAATTATATGTTTGATCTGTCATCAAAGCCTCTTGGCCAGGTTGTCTACGTGATCTATACAACTAGACAAATACTACATCCCGCTGCTGTAGCTGGCAATCCGCAACCTTGTGAAGATTTGATGACATGAGAAAAACACCTGTCTGGAAAAGCATCGCTTTGAACCTGACATCCGACATTGCAGAAGGTCGGTACAACACCGGCGACCGGCTGCCGACCGAGGCACAACTGGCGGCAAAACACGGGGTCAACCGCCATACGGTACGGCGCGCGTTGTCGGATCTGGCGGACCAAGGTCTGGTGCATGCCCGTCGCGGCGCCGGTGTCTTTGTCGCAGCCCGTCCGACCGATTATGCCATCGGCAAGCGCGTCCGATACCACAAGAGCATCTCGGCCAGCGGTAAGATTCCTGGCAAAAAGATACTTACGCTCACAACGCGCGCCGCAGATGAAACAGAAGCAGAGGCCCTGGAGATCGCTTCCGGCGACCAGGTACACGTATATGACGGACTGTCTCTGGCGGATGGGCAGCCAATCGGGCTGTTCCAAAGTGTCTTTCCCGCGGACCGCTTGCCCGGCATTCTTGAGGCGCTATCCGAGACAGAATCGGTAACGAAGGCTTTGCAGCACTGCGGTGTTAAAGATTACACCCGCATCTCAACACGCCTGAATGCGCGCGCGGCGACGGCAACACAGGCCCTGCACCTGCGACTGACAGAAGGTGCGCCTGTTCTGTATTCCGTCGGCATAAACGCAGATCCCAATGGTCTGCCGGTTGAATTTGGGCGAACCGTATTTGCCGGAGATCAGGTCACCCTGACCCTGAACGAGGACTAGGCCACTGCAACCCTCCCGCCCGTCTCGGCCTCCTAAACGGAAGTCACATCCCGTTGGGCATTGTTCCAATCCCGCAAGGGTAGGTCCTTCATGCATTCGGCGACGTCGTTGTCGCGACGGTTGGCGCGTCAGCTCATGCTGGGTTCCAGATGGTGCTGACACAGGAACGTCAGCCATTTACGGCTGGTGAACCGGGAGCCTTAAACTGAGTGGGCGGTGACCTTGCTTGCGGGCTAAAGGTTTTGGAAAAGTACCATGCCGATCTCGATCTGGTCCTTGACCAAAACACAAGGACAGCCAATCGTGTGATCAAGCTCATTCAATTGGATGAGGCTCAGGCCCGATCCGAAGTTGGATCTCTGCGCGACACCTAAGAGGCCATCGAGGCCTTTCTGAAACGCCACCTGAGCGATGAGGAAGACCTTGCGGTTCCAATCATCCTGCACCACCGCCTAAGAGGATAAGGCCACGCATGACCGACCATTCCAAACAGGAAGATCAGGCCCATGCCTCAGAACGCCGCGCACGAGGAGAGTTCGTGCGCGGCGTCAGTGGATTCCGACATGCTATCGGCGATCCAGAGTTCCCGGCTGAACCGGGGCGCTATCACCTGTTTGTTGCGCTGAATTGCCCGTGGTGTCATCGGGTGACGCTGGCACGCAATGTGTTGGGTTTGCAGGACAGCATTTCGATGGATGTGGCCTTTCCCAATCGCACCACAGAATACGACCCAGAGGGTCCGAACAACTGGCAGTTCGCCCCCGAGCTTGTTGCTTCGGCAACTGGGGCGATGTTGCCTGAATGCACACTGGAAACCGCAACGGGACAAGGTTTCAGGTTGGTTCGCGAAATCTACCGGGCTGAAGGCTCAGAAGAACGTTCAGTTCCGATCCTGTATGACAAAATAGCCGGCCGTATCGTCAACAATGAAAGCGCCGAGATCATTCGAATGCTGAATGGCAATGCGGCGCTGCTGGGCAGCTCCTGCAATGAAGCCAACCGGCCCAACCTCTACCCGGATGATCCTGCGATCCGGGCTGAAATTGACGAACTGAACGTGCAAATCTACGTCGCAATCAACAACGGGGCATACAAGGCCGGGTTCTCGTCTGATCAAAACGTCTATGCCGCCAGTTTCGGGACTTACTTCAAAACATTGGCCCAGTTGGAAGACCGCTTGGCCAGCGATGGCAGACCTTTTCTGACCGGGGACCGATTTACAGAAGCCGATCTGCGCCTTTTCCCGACGCTCTACCGCCACGACCCGGTTTACTACCTGCGCATGAAGCTAAATGGCGCCAAGATCCTTGATTACCCGCACCTCTGGCGCTGGCTTTGTCGCGTCCATGACCTGCCCGGGGTGGCGAAAAGCAGTTCATTGGATCACTGTCGGCAAGGGTATTTCGGCCGAAGCTGGAACGGTGTCATTCCCGCAGGCCCATTCGTGCCGATGACGTACCCAAAAGCTTATGGCCATCCTGAACTGGCGATTCAGCACGGGGCTTCGTCGGTCATTCCCAAGACAAATGTTTAAAGCGCCGAAGCAGCGAACTTGGTATAAACTGGCACGAATTTTTCCAACCAAGAGAGGGATATTGCCATGGGAATTCGGCAGACTGAGGGACGCAAACGGCTTTATGATAGTGTTCTCGACACCGTAGGTGACACACCCTGTATCCGGATCAACAGGATCGCCCCATCACATGTCTCGGTCTATGTGAAATTCGAGGCTTTCAATCCCGCGGGTTCGGTCAAGGACCGTCTCGCGCTGAACATTATCGAGGCGGCGGAACGTGACGGGCGGCTGAAACCCGGTCAAACCGTCGTCGAGGCCACATCCGGCAACACCGGGATCGGCCTTGCGATGGTTTGTGCTGCCAAAGGGTATCCCCTGGTGTTGACCATGGCCGACAGCTTTTCGGTCGAGCGCCGCAAGCTGATGCGCTTTCTGGGGGCAAAGGTCGTGCTGACGCCGCGGGCGCAAAAGGGCTTTGGCATGTATGTCAAAGCCAAGGAACTGGCCGAACAGAATAGATGGTTTCTGGCCAGCCAGTTCGAGACGTCGGCAAATGCCGACATCCACGAGAACACAACTGCCCGAGAAATCATGGCAGATTTCGAAGGTGAGCGGCTGGACTACTGGGTCACCGGTTATGGCACCGGCGGGACCGTTTCCGGTGTCGCACGCGTTCTTCGTGCAGAGCGCCCCGGCACGAAAATTATCCTAACAGAACCCGCCAACGCGGCGATTGTGTCATCGGGTTATACAAACGCCCGCAACGAGGGTCACCAACCCACGGAAAGCCATCCGAATTTTGAACCTCACCCCATTCAGGGCTGGACCCCAGACTTTATCCCATGGGTTCTGCAAGAGGCGATCGACAAAGATTACTATGATGAATTGTTCCCTGTCCCCGGTGCCGAGGGGATTGAATGGTCCAGACGGCTGGCGTCGGAAGAAGGGATTTTTACGGGAATATCTGGTGGCTCGACGCTTGCTGTTGCTATGAAAGTGGCCGAGCAAGCGCCACAGGGATCCGTTTTTCTGGTAATGTTGCCAGACACGGGCGAGCGCTATCTCTCCACACCACTTTTCGACGGGATCGAAGAAGATATGACCGAAGACGAGCGCGTGATTTCGATGTCGACACCTTCGGCACAGATGGCCGCTGAATAGGCAAAGCACACTTCATCTGGACGCTTCTATGACTATGGCATTCGGGACGGTCTGCGCCCTGAATGCGCTTTTCGCAGCGCGCTCACAACCTTCGGAACACGCAGGTCAGTCTATAGTTGAATCCGCGCAAAAAGTCGTCATCCGAATGAATTCTCATCGTTAAATCAATTGTATATGTCGGGACGTTTCGCCGATTTTCGGGTTTGTAGCTTGACTCGACAACCCTCCCTTTGTGCATGATGGACGAATAAGCATCGTATTTTAGCTGCTTTTTCGAACGGTCTAAGTTCTCAGGAGGCGGACGATGGAAACAATTGTTAACGGCATTAACTCTATTCTTTGGAACTACGTCCTGATCTACGGGTTGCTCGGCGTCGGCATATTTTTCACCATTCGTCTGGGTGCGCTGCAGTTTCTACATTTCGGCGAGATGATCCGCGTCCTTACCTCGTCCAAATCCACTGACAAACGCGGAATTACACCGTTTCAGGCACTGACCGTTAGTCTGGCGTCACGCGTTGGCACCGGAAATCTGGCCGGTGTCGCCGTGGCTTTGACCCTGGGTGGCCCCGGCGCAATTTTCTGGATGTGGATCGTAGCCTTGGTCGGGATGGCCACGGCTTATTCCGAAAGCACTCTTGCGCAACTTTACAAGGTCACGTCTTCGAACGGGCGGTTCCGTGGCGGTCCTGCTTTTTACATGGCCAATGCCCTGAACGCGCCCTGGGCCGGGGTGATCTTTTCGATCTGCCTGATCGTCAGTTTCGGCCTGGTTTTTGTCGCCGTCCAATCCAACTCAATCGCTGAGGCGTTCGAAGGCGCGTTCGGGTTGAACAAATTGATTGCTGGTCTGGCGCTGGCGGCTGCCGCTGCTGTGGTCATCTTTGGCGGCATCCGAACCATTGCGCGATTTGCCGAAATCGTCGTGCCGCTCATGGCTGGGCTTTACCTGTTGCTGGCCTGTGTCGTCGTTGTTCTGAACCTTCCACAGGTGCCTGCAATGCTGTGGTCTATCGTTGCAGGGGCTTTTGGCCTTCAGGAAGCCGCAGGCGGCGTCACAGGTGGCGTGATGGCAGCAGCGCTCAATGGTATCAAGCGCGGGTTGTTTTCAAACGAAGCAGGCATGGGCTCGGCCCCCAATATTGCGGCTGTTGCCACACCGGCTCCGCACCACCCGTCGAGCCAGGGTTTGGTTCAGGCGTTTGGCTGTTTCGTGGATACGATACTGGTCGCCACCGCGACAGCATTGCTGATCCTGCTGTCTGGCGCCATCGAACCGGACGGGGCCACCGGTATGCGTCTAACTCAGGATGCGGCAGCGGTCCATCTGGGTGAGATCGGCCGCCATTTTATCGCAATCGCAATCGTGTTTTTTGGTTTTACGTCGATATTGGGCAATTACTCATACGCAGAAAACGCCATGACGTTTCTGAAGCTGGAAGGCAAAGTGCCTATCTACATCTTGCGCCTGGGTTGTCTTGCCATGGTCGTCTGGGGCGCGGTGCAAGCGGTCAGCACAGTGTTCAATTTTGCAGATGCAGCCATGGGCGTCATGGCAACCATCAACCTGGTCGCCATCGTGCTGCTGTCGGGCACGGTGTACAAACTGACCGTGGACTATTTCACACAGCGCAGACAGAATCTTGAGCCCCGCTTTGTGGCAAGCAAATTCCCTGAATTTGACAAAGGCGTAGATCACTCGGTCTGGACGGAGGAGGCACATGCCGAGCCCCAGCGTGATTGAAACCGGCGAATTGCAGGTCATTCTGGATGACATCGCCGATCGCGTGGCCGGCATGTCCGACCGCGGGAAGGTCGCCCAGTATATTCCCGAACTTGCCAGTGTTGACCTGAACCAGTTCGGCATCGCTGTCGCGCCCATTGACGGCGCGCCTGTTTCGGCCGGAAATGCGGACACGCTGTTTTCCATTCAAAGCATTTCCAAGGTTTTTTCCCTGACAGAGGCCCTGCAACATGTGGGCGCAACCCTTTGGCAACGTGTGGGGCGCGAACCTTCGGGCGATCCGTTTAATTCAATCGTCCAGCTCGAACATGAACGTGGAATTCCCAGAAACCCGTTTATTAACCCCGGCGCCATTGTCGTGGCCGACGTTCTGCTAGAAGACCGAAGCTCTGATGAGGCGGTCAACGATGTACTGAACCTTTGCCGGACGCTCGCAGAGGATGCGTCCATTCAAGTGGATAAAGCCGTTGCAGACTCCGAGATGCGGACAGGGTCCAGAAACAGGGCACTTGCGCATTTCATGAAAGCCGAGGGAAACCTAAAAGCGCCGGTCGAAGATGTTCTGTCGCTGTATTTCCGCCAATGCAGCATCGCCATGTCGTGTCGTCAGTTGGCGGTTGCGGGCCGCTATTTGGCCGCCGCAGGCCAGAACCCTGCAGACGGTTCAACCGTTCTGTCCGCGCAGCGCGCCCGCAGAGTGACTGCGCTGATGATGATGTGTGGATCTTATGACGCCTCGGGCGAGTTTGCATTCCGCGTTGGACTTCCCGCCAAAAGCGGTGTCGGAGGCGGCATCCTGTGTATCGTTCCTGGCGTCGCAGCGGTCACAGCATGGAGCCCGGGACTGGACGCAAAAGGCAACTCTCATTTGGCAAGCGTTGCATTTCAGGAACTGGTCCGCGCGACCGGATGGTCGGTGTTTGGGCCAAGTGTTTGATTGCCGAAACACACGGTTCACTCACGCCGCTTCTCTTGTACATTTCGCGTGGTTTTGGTCAACCTTCTGGGGTTCCTCCTGTCAGCCGCTAAGACACGTGGCATACGGCCGGCGTGTGACGGACTTTCCCAAGAAATCTAGTGGTTACCTCCACCCGGCTTTTGCGGCGTAGCGTTTCAACAGCAAATATAATAATGTTTCAATATGACAAACAGCCTGCGCCGTGGAGTCGGTATTCTGAAGGGGAGATTGGAATGAAATTGCAGTGTGTTTTTGTGTTGTCGATGGGCTTTGCTGCCTTATCGGCTGAAGCGCAGGAAAACCCAATTCAACACGATGCGGAATTCTATATCCTTCAAGCACAGCTTGGATCGCAATGGGCCCAAGATGACGCAGCCGTTGACCAAGCATTAGCTGCGTTTCGGGAAAGTAACGGTGGAAACCCTCCAAATATCGTCAGTGTGCTGATCGATGACTTGGGCTTTGGGGATATGGGCATCCCAGAGCTGAATGCAGTACGCGGGTATGAAACACCGAACATTAATGACTTCTCGGATCAGGCCATGCGGATGGTTCGGATGTACACCGAACCATCGTGCACGCCGACGCGCGTGGCACAAATGACCGGACGCCTGCCTGTCCGTATGGGTATGGGGAACACACAAGTTGATATTGCCGGAGAAGGCCTGCCGGGTGGCGAAATTACACTCGCTGAAGTGCTTAAGCAGGCCGGCTACTCCACGAGTCATGTTGGCAAATGGCATATGGGTGACATTTCAGAAAGCTGGGCAATGAATCAGGGGTTTGACTATGCCCAGCATGCGATTCATCAGCAGGGGCAGTTAACCATATTCCACGATGACGCGATTAAGGAGCAGGTTTCCGTAGCCATCAACGATTATGACGACAAGTATACTGTCGACAAGTGGTTCCGCCCCGACGCCTCGGCCATGATGACCGTGATTGAAGGCGAGGCCGGGGGTCCCATCCGCGAAATTAGGATGAAACCCGGCGAACGTTGGAACGCGGCCAAGTATGACGAGATGAACCAAGCCTTCCAAGACAAGACCATGCAAGAACTAGAGCGCTTGGCTGGTGGCGAGGATCAGTTCTTCCTGCAATACTGGCCGATGATCCCACTGGACAACACACGGACCGGCCGGACCGGACCAAAAAGCGCAAATGGCGGCCTTTATGTCGACAAAATGCAGCTACTTGACCAATGGCTTGGAGATCTCTTTGCCAAGATTGACGAGCTTGGATTGGCTGAGAACACCATCGTTATTGTAATGGGCGACAACGGCCATTTTACCAAATATTCACCGCAATCTGGGTTCACACCGATGATCTTCCGTGGCGGCAAGGCCGACACCACTGAAGGTGGCGTACGAGTTGACGCCTTTATCCGATGGCCCGGCATGATCGAAGCGGACGGGCTGCTCAACAGTATCATCCACGTCTCGGACCTTTATACCACCTTGTCGCGCTTTGCCGGTGCTGATGAGTTCATACCGCGCGACCGCCTGATTGACGGAGTGGATCAATCCGCTGCGCTACTTTTCGACGATGAATCCAAATCGCGTCGCGATCACGTGATCATCTATTCGGACAAAAAACCCGAGGCGATCGTCAAGGATCAGCTCAAACTCATCTTGCCGCCTCCGGGCAAGAACCCGATCGCGGCCAAGTTCTTTGACCTCTATCGAGATACTCGTGAAGAATTTTCAGTCTCGACCGAGGTTGGCGCATGGGGCGGCCAGGAATTTGTGCGCATCTTGGGTCGTCACATGGCACGAAAGGAAAAATTCCCGGATGTGCCTCCAGCATATGGCGCGCCCTACGAGGGGATCGAAAACACCCGCCCCGAAACCCAGCTAGCCGTCGACGCGTTTCTCATAAAACGCGCGGCACCACAGCAATAATCCCTGACCGCCCGCAGTTTTCCCGCAGGCGGCCTATTGGAACCCGAAAATAGGATAACCATATGGCAGGAAACATCATTTTCGCTCTGGGTTTAGTCGTTTCACTGGGTATCGGGCTCGTCTATTTCCGCGATCTTGGCGACATTTCGCAAATGGTGCTTAAGGTTAAACGCAAAAACATGATCCGGTTTATCCGGCACGAATACCGCCTGATCGCAGTGGGGTTGAGCGGATTTGCCATCGCTACGCTTGCGCATTTCATTCTGGGCGGCGGCCCGTTCTGGCTGTGGCTGGTCGCGACGCTACTGGTTCTTGTTCTGTATGGATTTCCCTATGTGTGGGTCCATCTGGGGCTGAGGAATCAACTCAACAATGCGGCCTTCTTTCCTATTGCCGAGGCGCAAAAATTCATCGGTCCAACCGCGCCGGTCATCGTTATTGAAAACAACGGCCATGCCCGGGCGCATCCCGATGCGCAAATCATGCGACCCCATTTGGCCGGCAATGCTGACGGGCTGGGTGGCGAAGATATCGTCATGACCTTTTGCGCGATGGCCAACCTTGGGCAAGGCTATGCCCCTCGCATCGAAGGCAACCGGCTGGATCTTGAAGTGCTGGCCCAACATGGCAACAACCTGATCCTGCGGGACAACGAAACCGGGGAACCCATCCAGCAGATCTATGGGTTTCGCGAGGCGGATCGCGATACTGGCGCGGATGGCCCCGCCTGCCCTGTTCGCCCCGAAGCAAAGATGCAGCCCTGGCCCACGTATCGGATGACGTTCCGCGGATTTCAAAAAGCGTTTCCCGATGGTGAGGTGTTTTTGAACACGCCCTCGCCGAACCCGTTTTTGCGGCTGCTGGATATGGTGACGGAAATTACGTTTGGCTGGGGGATCGCGCGCCAGCATCAGGAAGATGCGCCTGTCATGGACAACATGGACAGTGCGGACAATCGGCTTCCGAACAAGACCTATGTTTGGGGGATCACGATCGGCAATGATGCCGCCTGCTGGACCGATGATTTCGTGGTCGAGAATGACTGGATCGTAAACGCAAATGTCGGTGGGCGAGACGTGGTTGTCAGTCTGGACCCAAAGTACGAAAGCCTTGGCGTTTGGTACAATGACAAAGGCCAGCCCATCACCCGCTGCGATTTCTGGGGAATGTCGGATCAGGGAAAACTACAACGCGTCGAGACCCTGCGAGCCGGTGTTTTCTGGCATGTCTGGTCCGAGTTCTTTCCGGAAACCGATATCAACCGCATCGGTGCGCGCGTACAACAGTCTGGCGAAGCCGCTGAATGAGTGAGCAATCAGATCAGATTGCCAAATTGGTACAAACGGAGGATCAAAATGGTCTTTAAGAGGGTAATAACAACCGCTGCGTGGGCCGTGGCGACCTGGATTCCAATTACAACTGCCGCTGTGGCGCAGCAGTCCGATTGGTCCTATGAGGCAACAATATACCTGTTCATGCCTGAAACGGAGGTTACGCAGGAAACAGCCCGCGGCACCGTTGATGGAACGCTGAGTTTCTCTGACGCGCTAAAAAATCTCGATCTGGCGTTCATGGGCGTCTTTGGTGCATCGAACGGGCGCTGGTCACTGTTGGCCGACTACAACTATGTGGACGTCTCTTTCAGCAATGACACGCCCGGTCCGGCAAGTTCTGGTCTTGAAACCTCTCTCACAACGCAATTTTTCAGCGGTTATGTTGGGTACCGGGCTTATACTACAGATACGTCCTACGTGGACTTGGTCGGCGGTTTCCGCTGGTTTCGGACGCAGACCGATTTCACTGTCCTTCCTGGAGCAGCCCCGGGCCGGTCCGTCAGTGTCGATGAAAGCTGGACAGACCCGGTCATCGGCGTTCGAGCCCGCGTCGCTTTCAACGACAGGTGGTCTGGCACTGGCTTTTTTGATTACGGCGGCTTCAGCAGCGACAGCGAAACATGGCAGGTCTTGCTGACTGCGGATTATGAAATCAACGACAGGTGGGTGATCCGCGGCGGTTATCGCTATATCTCTTTCGATCACGAGATTGACGGCAACGATTTCACGTTCGAACAGTCCGGCCCCATGATTGGTGCGACTTATCGATTCTGAGGGGCTCTTTTAGCCCTTCAAACCTTACCCTATCCAAAGTCACTTAAACGACGGGGTGATCATGACCGCGTAATTGTCGGCCAGCATGGCGGCGTCTTCGCGGTTGAATTTGACTGATGAGAGCTTTCGCAGGTCGACTTGCGTGGGCCCGTCAAATAGCTTTGCAACATCGACGTTCATGTGCAGGTCCACATCGCCTTCAACAGCGATATCCGGTGGCAACTGGATATCGACCTCGCGCGCGTTTTCCGAAAACCCAACGTGATAGACCAACGGCGAGACTTCTTCACCAATGCGCAGCGTTCCTTCCATCACGACGAATTTATAGCCGACCTCCCAATTCCATGCCATTTGACTGTTGGGATCAAGATCCCCGCGCGCTTGGATCGAGCCATTGGCTTCTGGGTCTACGCCGATCATGAAGCGGATGTGTTCAATGCTGCCCAGAGGAATGTCGATCAGCCTGATCGAATGGGTTGTTTCCGGATTGTCGAACCGGAGCAGATGATAGCTGTCAGGCTGAGCAAAAAGTGCCCCACCCTGCGAGAGGGTCAGGTTGCTGAGGTGGAGCCGAAAGTCACGAACCCTGAACGTGCCGGGCCCGCCGGGGTTTTCGTACAAGAACTCATTAAATACCAACGGATCGTCACCCATCTTCGCGTGAAAGGTCAAAGTGATCGACGTGGTGCGCTGAGGACCAAGAACAAAGAACAGCGCTCCGCTAACGACCAACAGTATCGCAAGCCCCGTCATCCAAATACGCATCAGCTGTCTCCTCCGAAAGGATTGGAAAACTGTGTGTTTGTCAGAAAACCCTCATCCGTCAGCGTGTGCAAGAACGCGATGATGGACTGCACCTCACCGGGCGTCATCCGCAGGCCCACAGTGTTTTGCCCGGCCTCTGGCACGTTGTCGGCCTCAAGGATCAAAGGGCTGAGCGTATCGCTGACGACAATCCCGTCATTGTAGTGATCCATGACCTCTTCCAATGTCTCGAACCGACCATCATGCATGTAGGGCGCGGTTACGGCGATGTTGCGCAGTGTCGGCACTTTGAAGAAGCCCTTGTGCGCCGGATTGCCGGTCACGGCCATCAGGCCATCCGGCAGGTCGTCATCGGAATCCAGCCCATTGTTTGAGAACCCATCAAATGCGTCCCGAAACCCGGAAGTCAAAAACTGGCTGTGGCAGTCGATGCAGTTCCCACCACGCAATGAAACCTTGGTGTCCGGATGCGCCATGAATAGTTTGCGGCCATGTTCTTCCTGCGCGGTCAAACGCACTTCGCCACGCAGAAACCTGTCGTATTTTGACTCTGACGAAATCAACATTCGAATGAAGGTCGACAACGCCCGGGCCACGTTTTCGGCGCTGATCTCTCCGTATGCCTTGCGGAACATCCGTCGATAGTCGCGGGATGCCTGCAATTCTGTGACAAGCTCTCCTAGGTCCTGATCCATCTCGTCCGGGTGTTGAATCGGCATCAAAGCCTGCTCTTCCAACGACGTTGCGCGACCGTCCCAGAAGAACCGCTCTTGGCCCCAAAGAAGGTTGATCAAACTCATGGAGCTGAACTCCAGCTCTCCGCCAGACAATGCGGGCGACTTTGCCAGACCATCAGTGAAGGCAAGAGCCTGCATATGGCATGTCGCGCAGGACACCTGATTGTTGCCGGACAGGATCGGGTCGTAGAACAGGTGGCGCCCAAGGGCAAAGGCCTCTTCTGTCAGCGGGTTGTCCGGGGGCACAGCAAAACGTCCAAATACGAAGGGCGCCGAGAAGCCAGAAATCGGCGTTGCCGTGGGCCCGCGTGCGCGGTCCCAGAAGACCCACGCCGTCGCCGCGATCACCACGGCGACGGCCGCTGTCAAAAACACCCGAAGCATAACGCCCCCAGAGCATTAATGGTGGTGCACAAAACCCGAACCAAACAGCCCTTCAACGTTGTCCACGCCTTTGTTGTAGCGCTCCTTGAAATTGACCTCGGCGATACGTTCGCCGGTCTCAAGATCATGGATCGTGATCGTGTGTGCGTTCAGGTCGGCAATAAAATCCACATCCGTTGGGTCGTCATCAGCGGCGTTGCCCAGATTGAGCAGGTTATTTTGAACGGCGATCAGGTCTCGGCCCGAAGCGGACGTGAAAAAGATCATGTGATGTGCACCCGGATCGGCAACGATGTCCGGCCCGCTGGACACAAGCTCGGGCAGTGCGGCCATTTCATAGCGCTTCACAACACCCGGTAATCCATGAGAGATGAACAGTTCATCTTCAGTGCCATAGAACTCGAGCGGAACAGCGGTTTCATTGGCCACGCCACTATATATGACTTCGGCTTCTCCAAAGGTTTTGGAACCGGCGTCATAGGGGATTTTCCAGGTCTCGAATCCGAACATCGTATTGGCCAGAATGGCTGGTTCAATGTCGGCATGCATGTCAGGTCGTGCGAACAGCACCTCGACAGGTGACGACGGAAAATCCAACGGCTTTTCGTTTTCGACCACGATGTTTTGGATGGGTTCAAGCGTGTTGAGGTCTATGATCGTCAACACATTTCCAACGCCAGTCGTCATATCGGGATGTATCGTCGAGGTGACCACCATGCGGTCGTCGAACGCAGATATCCCGTGTGGGTACATGATATATGGCTCACCCTCGCCGACTTGGCTTTTGCGTGCTTCGATAATTTTGACCACCTCGTTGGTCTGAGTGTCGAAAACACCAACCGAGCCGCCATCATCGCCTCCAGTGCCACCCATGAAGGTCACGAACATATACTCCTGCCCCTTCGACGTGGCCCACATGATGTCCTCGCCAACAATCTGCCCTTGGGTATCCAGACAGGTAAAGCCCTCAATCACCGGCGTTCCGCTGGAATCGCGGGACAGTCCAATTTCAGCCAGGCTGCAGGACGGGTCCAACCCGGTCGAATAGAGACGCCCGTTCGGGCTGTAGTAGAGGTGATGCAATGGATGCTGAATATCGGGCTGCTCAACTTCACTCAGTAGCTCTCCGAACTGATCAGACTCCGGATCCAGCTCGACAATCGCGATGCTGTGATTTGTATCCAACGTCGGCAGACCGCGCAGCAGAACCATGCCCTGACTTTCCTCACGGGTCTGAGACTGCGCCGGCGTTAGGCCAACCATCAACAGCCCGGCACCGATAAGTACACTCTGCGCAAGCAATTTGAATTTCATAATTTTCCCCCTTGCGATGAAACTTCTAAAAATGTTTTTGAAATTCACTTTACGTAGCGTCATATCACATTCAGGAAACTGCATCAAATTGGGGTGCAATCGACCAAAGAAACGCCGCCCCGAACGGGACGGCGTAAGCTGAATACCTGCAGGTCGACTTCTTTAGGACGCTTGGACGGCCTTCATAAAGCGGTCGCGGATCACAACCGGGTCCATCGTGATTACCGGCATCTTGGCATTGCCGCTTTCGCACTTGCTGACGATGATTGTCATTTGGCCGCTGTCGAGCGCTGCCTGTAATGCGGCCCCGGTGTCCTCGGCCTGACACTCGACCACATTCTCGCAACCACAGGCCTGCGCCACAGCCGCCAGCGATGTCTTTTTGCCCGCGTAAGTCGGCTGATCCCCGGTCGACCCATAAGATCCGTTATCGACAATCAGCAAGATGTAATTGTCAGCCACGTTGTTGGCGATGGTCGGCAAGGTGCCGAGGTTGGTCAGGATGGATCCGTCACCGTCGATTGTGATGACCGGCTTTGGCTGAGACAAGGCAAGACCCAGGCCGATGCTTGAGGCCAACCCCATAGTGCCCAGCATGTAGAAATTGGTGGGCTGGTCGTCGATGGCGTGCAGCTCTTGACTGGGGATGCCGATATTGCAGACAACCAGTTGATCTCGCAGGATCGGGGCGATTTCTTTCAGGATTTCAGAACGGATCATTGGTCGCCATAGCCTCCCCAGAAATTGGCGTCGGTCAGAATGGCGACCGGCTTGTTGCACATGAAAGTGTATTTCAGGATCGCATCCAGCTCCTCGACATCTGCCTGATGATGGAAGTGGTAGGTCGGGATGTTCATCTGTGCCAGAAGCGCCTTGGTATGCACCGCCATCTCGACCTGGCAGGCGACGGGCTCGCGCAGCTCTCCACGATATGAGATCAGCATGGGCAATGGCATGCGGTAGTACTGGATCAACGTTGCCAACGTGTTGATGGTTACGCCGATGGCAGTGTTCTGCATGATGATCGCGGGGCGTTTGCTGCCCATCCAGGCACCAGCACACAGGCCCATGCCTTCATCCTCTTTGTTCGACGGAATGTGAAAGATGTCTTCACGCGCGTCAATTTCGTCGATAACGCCTGCCAATTGCTTGCACGGAACCGTGGTGACGAATGAGATGTCGTTGGCCACCAGATCGTCGGTGATCTTTTTGTCTATGTTCATGTCCGATATGTAAGTCCTGTATGGGCGCTATAGGCGCGATTGACGGGTTAAAGCCTGCGGTGCACATGCACGGCGCAAGGCGCATGACGGACGACACGCGAGGCGGTCGATCCCAGAAAATAGTCGCTGACGCCCGGTTCGTGGGAACCGATGACGATGCAGTCAAATTTGTTTTGTGTCGCAAAGTCGATCACCGTGCGAGCCGTGTGACCTTTGACAATCTCGGCCTGAACACCTTCAAGCCCCGAAACTTTTTCCCGCAACAAGGTGCGTGCCGCGCGAAAGCCTTCGGCGACGACATCCTTGTCGAGATAGGCACTGACAGAGCCCTGAGGCATCTCGTAGACATGCAGGGCCACGATCTCGGCCCCTTCTGCCGACAAGGCTTTGGCAATTTCCAAAGTGTGCGGCGAAATCCCATGATCCAGCGCCATTGGGACGAGAATTTTTTTATACATGAATACCTCCGTTTCTGCCTGGACTAGACCCAGGGTGCGAGGATGATCTTAGGTGCGGCCACAGCACCTTTCCGCAAATCGTGAAAGGCGTCGGCAGCTTCAGACAAGGCCCGTTCCTGTATCCAGTTCAACGGGCCCAAACGCCCATCGAAAATCGCCTGCGCGGTTTTT
Source organism: Ruegeria sp. AU67 (assembly GCF_900312795.1). Classification (NCBI taxonomy): domain Bacteria; kingdom Pseudomonadati; phylum Pseudomonadota; class Alphaproteobacteria; order Rhodobacterales; family Roseobacteraceae; genus Ruegeria; species Ruegeria sp. AU67. The sequence goes on along the minus strand of NZ_OMPH01000026.1, from coordinate 58,832 downwards.
CTGAAATCCTCGGCAGTATAAGTATAGGTGCCGATAAACGTGATCTCCTGCAAGGTCATACGACGTATATCCAAACCGCCAGCATCCTCACCCAACCCAACATGCACGATAACGCCGCCCGGCTGAACGTGATGGGAAGCGGCAGCACGGGTCGCAGAATACCCCACTGCGTCAACAACCAGTGAGAACGTATCATCCGTGGCTTCAACCACATTGAAAGAGCCCAAACTCTGTAAATAGGCGCGCCGCATATCATTCGGTTCGATGATGACAATATCGTCAACGCCGGCTGCTGCCAGTGCCAAAGCTGCCGCCACACCAATCGCGCCGCCGCCAATCACCAACGCATCACGCGCCATTCCCTGATGCAGCGCCTCAAGGCCCAAACGAACCGCATGCCAGCTAACCGCCAATGGCTCAGCCAAAGCGGCCTGCTGAAATGATACGTGGTCCGGCACCTCAACCAGATTTGCATCTGGCATGGCCACATATTGGGCAAAAGCCCCTTCACGCGGTGGCATCGAGATGATCTGCCGGCTGGGGCATAGGTTTTCCCGACCTACCTCACACGCCGGGCAGACACCGCAGTTGACCAAAGGATTGATCGTTACGCGCGTACCGTCGCGTGGACCTCCAACAATCGTCCCTGCGGCCTCGTGACCCAGAATAAGCGGTGCAGGTCGACGCGCGTCGTGACCCAAATAGGCGTGCATATCCGAGCCGCAAATCCCGACGGCCTCGACCCGGATCAATTGCTCACCTATGTCGGGCGCAGCATCTGGTACGTCCTCATAGGCCAAATGCTCAACACCCTGATAAACAATCGCTTTCATTTCGCTGTAAACCCTCCGTCGACCATCAAAACTTGCCCTGTGACGTAGTCGGACGCCCGTGAGCTCAGGAACAGGATCGGCCCATCGATATCCTCCATCTGCCCGTTCCGGTTCATGCAGGTTTGCGCCGCGTTACGATTTGCCCGGTCGGGGTCATCGAAAACGGCCTGCGTTAGCTCGGTCGGGAAAAACCCCGGCCCGATGGCGTTTGCAGTGATGCCGTCAGTGGACCAAGCCTCGGCCATGGCCCGCGTCAGTTGACCTACCCCAGCCTTGCTGGCTCCGTATGCAACACCGCCCGGGAAAGCACGCGTGGTCTGGAGCGAGGCGAAATTCACGATCCGCCCCCACCCCCGAGCTTTCATCGCAGGCACCAATGCCTGGCTTAGGAAGAACGGGGCGCTCAGGTTCAGCTCAAGCGTCTTGTCCCAGCCTTCGGCGGTCACGTCATCGGCCACTTCGCGCGTGTTGATGCCCGCCGCATGTACAATGATGTCCGGCGCGCCAAAACTAGCTGAGACCTCTTCGGTGAGCGATGCCATGCGCGACCGATCGGCCACGTCGGCAACAACTGTGGCCACGCTGTCGCCCCCTTCAGCTTGCAAATCTGCCAGTGCTTCCGGTCGACGGGCGACACCAACGACGCACGCACCCGCTGAGGCCAACACAATCGCCGCACGACGCCCAAGGCCCGCGCTTGCGCCGGTCACGCAAGCGACACGCCCGGTCAGATCGAACAACGCGCGTGGATCATTCATCGGCGGTCAGGTTAAACTGTTCGTCAGGGAAGTATTTGGCAAGGCGCACGTCTGCAGCCCGCGCATGCCCTTCCATGCCTTCCAGCCGGGAAATACGAGCGGTCGCCTCGGCAATGGATTTCGAGCCTTCGCGTGTAGCGCGCTGCCATGTGACGATCTTCATGTACTTGTGTACGCTCAAGCCGCCAGTGTAGCTGGCCGCGCCGGATGTCGGCAGAACGTGGTTCGTACCAGTCGCCTTGTCACCGTAGGACACTGTGGTTTCTTCACCCAGGAACAGCGATCCATAGCAGGTCAACCGACCCAGCCACCAATCCAGGTCCTCGGCCTGAACGGTCAGGTGTTCGGGCGCATAGTCGTCCGAACAGGCCGCCATTTCTTCACGATCTGAACAGACGATGACTTCGGCATAATCGCGCCACGCAGCAAAGGCGTTTTCCCGGTTGAGTTCAGGCAGATCCTCGATCAGTGCTGGCACCAGCTCCATGACTTTTTGCGCTAGGTCCCGGTCATCCGTCACCAACCAAACCGGAGAATTGTACCCGTGTTCCGCCTGGCTCACCAAATCGGTGGCAACTACATGCGCATCTGCGGAACCGTCCGCAAGGATCAGGCTGTCCGTCGGCCCGGCAATCATGTCGATGCCAACTTTGCCATAGAGAATACGTTTAGCCTCGGCCACAAACTGATTGCCTGGGCCCACAAGAATATTTGCGCTCGGCAGGCCGAACAAACCATAGGTCATGGCGGCCACGCCCTGAACGCCGCCCATGGCCAGAATGCTGTCTGCACCGCAGATATGCGCTGCATAGACAATCGCAGGCGCCACGCCTTCACCCGGACGTGGCGGCGAACAGGCTGTGATGTGGCGGCACCCGGCAACCTTTGCCGTAGTGACCGTCATGATCGCGCTGGCAATATGGCTATAGCGTCCGCCGGGCACATAGCAGCCAGCCGCGTCCACAGGGATGGCCTTTTGGCCAGCGACGAAGCCCGGGACAATTTCCATCTCAACGTCAGACACCGTGGATTTCTGCGTTTCAGCAAACCGGCGAACGTTGTCGTGAGCAAACCGAATATCCGCCTTGAGCCTTTCGGGGACAAGCGCGCAGGCGGCCTCGATCTCATCGGCGGTCATCAACACGTTGCCGTCAAACTTGTCGAACTTGACCGCATATTCCAGCGCTTTGGCATCCCCGCCAGCCTCAATGTCGGCAAGGATTGTCTTCACTGTATCATGCACTTCCGTGGCATGAGATTGAGCCGTCAGGGTCGCCTTTTTCAGATAGTCGCGAGGCATTTTCAGTAGGTCCTATTGGTAGATTTCAGGAAGCAAAGTGGTCGAAACCGCCGGAACGTAAGCAATCAGAAGAACTACGATCAGCATTGTTAATACGAATGGAATAGCACGGGCCGCAATCTTCAGAATGGACTCACCCGTAATGCCAGATACGACGAACAGGTTCAGGCCAAGTGGAGGCGTGATAAACCCGACACCCAGCGCGGTAATCATCATGATGCAGAACTGAATTTCGTTCATTCCGATGTTATCGGCCAACGGTTTAAGGATCGGGGCGAGTATCACGATGTTGGGGGTCGTTTCCATAACGCAGCCCGCAGCAATCAGGATACCGATCATCAGCAGGATCAGCAGGTACGGATCGTCGGTCAGCGACGTGATCGAGGCGACGAACCCTTGCGGCACGCCCATGATCGCCAGCGCCTCGGCCAAGGGGGCCGAAAAGGCAATGATCGGCAGGATCACCCCGTTCACCTTGGCTGAGCTGACCAACATCGACGGAAAGTCGGCCAGTGTCAGGGTGCGCATGATGAAACCCATGATGATGGTGACAACCACGGCAGTAGCGCCCGCCTCGGTTGGGGTCAGGCGACCCGAGAAGATGCCGTAGAAGATAATCCCGGGCACAATAAAGGCGTACCAGCCGGATTTCAGGGCCTTGCCCAAATTGGCCAGCCACTCGCCCATCGTCATCATGCCGCCACCCTCATAAGCGTAAAGACGGTTCATGATGATGTTGGTGATCAGGATCGAAACCAGAATCGCCAGACCGGGAATCAGGGCAGCCAGGAACAGGGTCGACGCGGAAATCCCCAGCACCAAACCGATGATGATGTAGGCAATCGACGGTGGGATCAGGATGCCGGTACAGGCCCCGGCCGCGACCAAAGCGCAGGCGTAGGGGCGCGGATATCCACTTTCGACCAGCCGGTTGATGGTCATGCGACCGACAGCGGCCGCGCCAGCGGCATCCGAACCCGAAATGGCGGCGAACATGCCGCAAACCAGAACGGTGGCCGAGCCAAACCCGCCTTTGGCGAAGCAAGTCAGCGCCTCAGCCACATCCAGGAATTTACGTGACAAACCGGTACGGACCAGCACGTCACCTGTCAGGATAAACAGCGGCACGGCGGTCAGGGCAAAGGCGTCGATCCCGGTAAACAGGCTCTCGCCCACCAGGCTCAGCGGTAGATCGCCCGACATGACCAACATCACGATGGCAGCAGAACCAATCGCCGCCCAAACCGGAACAGCCATGGCGATCAGAACAACGAACAGAATGACAGGCAGGTAGAAATCCCAGCCCAGTTCTACGGTTTGATTGAGAGTGTTCCAGAGCATCTCAAATCCCCTCAGTCAAACAGCTTGTCACCTTCGAAGACGGGCGTGCCGTCGCGAAGGGATTTGATGTCACGCATAAAAGATTGGATCAGGCGCCAGATCATCAGCGCAAATCCGGTCGGCACCGCCATCAGGAACCAGACTTTGGACACCCGGAGGCCGTCAGTCACTGACCCGAACTTGGCTGAGACGTGAACCGCCTCATATGACCAATAAAGCGCGATCACAGCGACGGCGAACATCACAAGATCGCCAAAGATGTACAGCAGGGCCTTGGGACGCGGCCCGAGGTAATGCATGACGACATCAATCCGGATATGCGCCCGCTCTTTGACCGCCGCCGCAGCACCGATCCAGGCCAGATAGATGAAGGAATATCGGACGATTTCTTCTCCCCAGATCGAGGAATAAGCGAATATCTCGCGCCGCAGAACCTCGATGGCCATGGTGATGACCAGCATCACGTAGAACACCAGCAGCAGCCAGCGCTCGGCGTTGCGATCAATATTTCGGAGTAAGGTCATCGTGTTCCCTCGGCGACAGAACAGTCAGGCACGGCCTTCTGTTTCGGGCCCTTTCAGGCCTGACTGCTGTTGAGTGATTGCGGACGTCAAAAAGACGCCCGCCGGTTTAGGTCATGCGTCGTGGACGTAGTACTTGCCCTGCGTCCCGGCCGCCTCGACAAGTTTCTCAAAGGCGTCCATCGACCCCGCCAGCTCTGTCTTAAACGGATCCCAATCGGCGTTTTGGTAGCCGCCGACACTTTCCCATTCAGCCAGTTGATCCGCGTTGAGCGAATGGAATTCCACTCCGGCCTTGTTCAGTTCGGCCATGGCAAAGGCACGGGCCGAGGGAACTTTGGAAAGGTTCTGATGGCTGGTCATTTCCGAACCCCACATGATGCCTTCCTGAACGTCCGGCGGCATCGAATTGAACCATTCGAGGTTGCACGAATAGACCTGACTGTCCGGAACGGCCTGCGTAAAGGTAACGTGGCTGAGGATGTCCTTGAAGCCAAACACATACAGCGCTCCGACCGACGGATCGAGCGCATCCGCGACACCCTGTTTGATCGCCGAGGGGGTTTCACCCCAAGCAACAGGTGTCGGGTTCGCGCCGACCATACGATAATATTGCTGCAGCATTTTTGAGCCGGGCACGCGGAACTTCACGCCGCTCATGTCACCCGGCGTGATGATGGCATTACCACCCTGACGCACGGCAACGACGCGCGGGTCGATCACCACATAGAACAGGGCCTTGAACCCGGCGGCCTCGACTTTCGGGTGAACTTCGTTCTGCCATGTGTCGGAATGCACAAGGTTGGTGAACCGCTGGTTCGAACCGCACAGATACGGCATGTTGATAAGGTCAACGGTCGACGCGAATGGTGCGAAGTTGGACAGCGAATGCTGCGCTGCCTGAATGGTTCCGCCCTGCACCTTCTGCACCAAAGCACCACCGGCACCCAGCTGACCACCAGGCGCAAGCTTGACGTACACTTTGCCGTTTGTTGCGTTTTGGATATTTTCTTTCAGGTCAAGCTGCATGATCGGATAGCTGCGCGAAGCGCCTAACACGTATGCGGTTGCGACCGTCATGACATGGTCCGCTGCCTTTTCACGCTCACTTTCTTCTTTGGCTGTCTGCGCCACGGCCTCGGACGACCAAAGGACGCCGCCTGCACCTGCGACCAGCGCTGCAGTGAATGACCCACTGGCGCTCAGCTTCAGGAAATTACGGCGTTCGACGGACGCCAGTTCATTTCTATCATTTTTCATTAAGTGCCCTCCCAAGCAAAAAATCAGCCATCGCTTTTTGCGTCGCGAGCGGCTTCCTTTTTTAGAATTGCGACAACGAACAGGATCGACGCCGCGAACAGAACCAACATCTCTCCGACATCACCAAGAAAGGCGCTGTTTGCAAAAGCCCCCAGCGCCACGTTCGCAAAATAGATGGCAAACACGAGTGCGGACGTAGCAAGAAACATCTCTTGGACTCCCCTTTCAGATTCGGTCCAACGTCATTTGTAAGCGCTTACATACAAAATGCAAGCGCTTACATAATTACTTCCCTCTCACCGCAGTTGAGTTTAGAGTTATCAGCAAAAGCAAATTGCGAGTTTGGAAATGGCGAAACCCCGGTCGGTGCCGACACTGGATGATGTGGCAAAAATGGCAGGTGTTTCGACGGCCACTGTGTCGCGTTGCCTCAACAGTCCGGACCGGGTGGTCGAAGCGACCCGTGAACGCGTGCAGTCCGCAGTTGATGCGCTAGGGTACACGCCAAACTTTGCAGCCCGCGTAATGGCCGCCAAGCGGTCGTTCACCATCGGCGCGATCATTCCAACCATGGAAAACGCGATTTTTGCCCGGGGCCTTCAGGCCTTTCAGGAGGAACTGCACCAGCGCGGCTATACGCTTTTGGTTTCAAGTTCGGCCTACAAACCGGAAATCGAAGAAGAGCAAATCCGGACCTTGATTGCGCGTGGGGCCGACGGGTTGTTGCTGATCGGGCATGACCGCGATCCCGAGATCTATGACTTTCTGGACCAGCGGAATATTCCCGCTTTGGTCGCCTGGTCTTATCTGCCAGACTCCAAACTGCCTTCAGTAGGCTTTGACAATCGCGCGGCGATGTTCGACCTCGCCAGTCACATTATTGGGTTGGGGCACACTCGGATCGGCGTGATCTCGGCTCGCGTTGACGGAAATGACCGCGCCCGTCTCAGGGTTCAGGGCATCCGAGAAGCAGTCGCTGATCGTGGGCTTGTGGCCAACAATCTGACCGTTATCGAAACGTCGTATGAAATCGAAAACGGTGCCAAAGCCTTTAGCGACCTGATGAACGCCGCCACGCCGCCGACAGCAATCCTGTGTGGTAATGACGTGTTAGCCGTTGGTGCTTTGCGACAGGCGCAGAAAATGGGGCTCGATGTACCCGGCGATGTTTCGATCACGGGCTTCGATGATATCGAACTGGCCCGGATCGTCTCCCCGGCTCTGACCACAGTGCATGTCCCTCACCGTGAAATGGGGCATAAAGCAGCCCTGCAATTGATTGAGATGGTCGAAAACCAAACCGCAGGGACTGGCGAACAACTGGCGACGAGAATTGTAAATCGACCGTCGCTTGGCAAGCCCGCGTCGGGCTAAGCCGCCTCCCCCTCCATCGTGCAGAAGTCGTTTTTCAACCAAGGATGCTTGGCGCACATTGGGCGCGTAAAATGTTGCCGGATCAGTTTCACCATAACTTTCTGGATCAATTCCGAGGTCGTCACGGGATACACTTCGGTCGTGAACAGCGACACGGTTCGCACGAAGTTTCTGCCGGGAAACGGCATTGCTTTGACGCTGTTATGGAACCGCTGAGTCCGATGAAAACAGGCGGCCGTTGTGATCGCCCAACCGCTACCCTGGGCCACCAAACCGATGATCGACTGGTTGCATTCCAGTTCGAACCTGTTCGGCAAGCTGAACTTGCTACGCGCCAGCTGGATCTCGATTTGCTTCCCGATCACGTAGTCCCGAGAATATCGCAACAGGGGTAGATCCGCGTCCGGGTGAAACAACTCTTCGGGCGACCCTTCAAAACTGTTGGGAAGCACCACCAAAAACGGGTCGCGCATCAATGGGTACTCGATCAACCCTTCGGTTCGTCCCGGTGGTCGGGTGGCAACGCCCACATCCAGTTTGTGTTCCTGTAGTTTGGAGAGGATTTCGTGGCTGGGACGCGTATAGTGACGAAAATTGCAACGCGGCAATGCCTGCGCCAGAAACCGGACCATATCCGGCGCGATCTGGTTGTCGAAATCGTCAATAAGCGCCAATCGCAAGTCGGTCGCGTGTTGCCAGTTGCCCGTTCGGATTTCGGCCTCGCCCCGCTTTAGAACAGTCAAACCGTCGCGGACGTACCGCGCAAAGACCTCGCCCGCGGGTGTCAGGCCCATGGGTCTGCGCCCATGATCGACCAGCTCGATACCAAGCGTGTTCTCCAAGCTGCGCAGGTGGTTCGAGACTGTGCTGATCGACAGACCCGTTTCGGACGCGACCTGTTGGATCGATCCGGATTTGGCGATCAATTGGAAGATTTCCAACCATCTCAGGCTCAGCGATTTGGACATGGGTGCCAATCATTGTTTCGATTTGCTCGAAACTAGCCAAGCAAAGATTTAACCGCACGGCAATGCTGAATTTGACTTTGGGTTCAGGCTTACGCCTTCATCCGGTCAAAGCCCGGGTCATATGGGCATGGTGGAATGACCGTTGCGTGCACCCTCTGTCCGCAACTGTCCAATTCCATTTCGGAGCCTATATCCGTGCAGACGGGATCGACAAATGCATGCGCCAGGTTCAGCCCGGTGCGGTGCCCCCATTCGCCTGACGTGACGGTGCCGACCACCTGATCCCCCTGCATCAAGGACGCTCCGGGATGTGCAGGACCCAGGGTCGAGGAGACCTGAAGTGCGGCAAGCTTTTTGCGAGGACCTTCTGATTGCCGCTTCATCAACGCGTCGCGCCCGACAAAATCACCCTTATTCAATCGGACGAACTTGCCCAATCCGGTTTCAAACGGATCGAACTCGGTGATCAGGTCTGCTTTCCAATGAAGAAAGCTCTTCTCCATCCGCATCGATTCAACGGCCCGCGCTCCGAACAGTTTCAACCCGTGCGTCTCACCTGCTTGCCGTAACGCCAGATAGGCCGCGTAGAGCGACGCGTTGGGCACGTGTATCTCATAAGCCAATTCACCGGAAAAGCTGAGGTTCATGACCGTAGCCGGGGCGATGCCAACAAAGCACTCGCGCACATTGAGCCATGGGAAAACCTTGGCCGACCAATCACCGCGCGCGCAGGCCGACAAGACGTCTCGCGCCTTCGGGCCAGCGAGCACCAATATGGTTTGGTCATTTGTCAAACTGCGCAAATGAACGTCTTCATCGCTTCGCATGTGCTGGCGTAGCCAATCCATGTCATGAAATTCGCTTGCTGCGGCTGAGCCATACCAGACGCGTGCCTCCCCCCGGTCGCTGGCCGGTAGATTGGCGACAGTAGCCTCTGCTTTGATCATACCATGATGGTTCAGCAGGTATCCTAGCCCAACACGCGCCTCGCGCCGGGTCACAAGCCCACAGAACATCCGGTCCAGAAAAGCATGCCGGTCGTTTCCAGTGATTTCGATCCGATTGAACCCGTTCACCTCGGCCAGTCCAACACCCGATTGCACATTCCGAACCTCAGCGGCGACCACGTCAAATGTTTCGTCAAAACCGAAACTATGCGTCGGCGTGAACTCCGGCGAAGGTTTGACATAATCCACCCTCTCCCACCCATTGACCACGGTAAACTCGGCCCCTTCTACCGTCAGCACCGGCGTCAGAGGTGTGGTCTTGGCGGGACGCCCTGCTGGGCGATGTTCATGGGGAAAGTGGAACCGGAATTCGTTTTGATAATCTTCGATGGCCTTGAGCGCGGTCAATTCGACATTTGCATGACCAGTGAACCGCCGGGGGTCAAGGCACCACGTATCGTAACACGCCTCACCATGCACAATTTGCTGGGCGAGCAACCACCCATGCCCGCCACCTTCGCCCAGCCCCGCACGAAGACCAATGATGCAAAACGCGTTGCGTTTTCCGGGGATAGGCCCAACCAGCGGCGCCCCGTCGATTGTATAGGTAATCGGCCCGTTTACGACCGTGTGAATGCCGGCCTCCATCAATGCTGGCATCCGCGCGAATGCGCCTTCCAACACGTCTGTCACACGATCCAGATCGTCGGGACAAAGCGCGTTTACAAAGTTCGGATCAATCCTATCCATACCCCAGGTCTTGCAGTCCTGCTCATAAAACCCAAGCAAGAGACCGTTCTTTTCCTGTCGGCAATAATAGTCGCTGATCGGGCAGCGCAGCAGAGGCATCCGATGGCCCGCATCGCGGATTGCAGAGATTTCTTCGGTCAGGAAATACTGGTGCTCCATCGAAGACACCGGATGATGGACACCCATCATTGCACCGACCTCGTTGACCCGATAACCACAGGCATTGACCACGATATCACAGTCGATATCGCCATGTTCGGTCTGCACAGTCCAAGTGTCATCGCCGTGCTGCACCAACCCTGTAACCGGCGTATTCCGATAGACTTCGGCACCGGCCTTCCGAGCCCGTCGCGCCAAAGCCTGACAGAGTTGAGCCGGGTCGATATCGCCATCCAGCGGATCCCACAGCCCACCAATCAGATTGTCGGTCGAAATCAGAGGGTGGCGTCGGGCGCATTCGTCGGCATCGATCACCTCAAAATGCACATCCATGCCACGCGCCATGGATGCGAAGTGGTGGTAACCCTGCATCTGGCCTTCGGTGTTGGCCAGGCGCATCCCACCGTCCCCATGGTGATAATTGATCGGGTATTCCGGATCGTCGGCCAGTTCTTTGTACAGGCGGATCGAATGAGATTTCAGCCCCACCATCGTCTGGTTCATGCCAAAGTTCGTCACCTGCGCGGCCGAATGCCACGTCGTGCCAGAGGTTAGTTCGTTCCGTTCGACCAGAACCACATCGGTCCACCCCTCTTGCGTCAGATGATACAGGGTGGAGCACCCCGCTATTCCACCACCGATCACAACGACTTTGGTACGCGACTTCATTGGCTTTGCTCCGTAAGATTTCGTCCAAGTCTTGCGGAAGAAAAGGCTGAGGCGACAACTGCGCAAATGCGGGTGCAGGAAAATCGAAACTGCGATTGCGGATTCTGAAAAAGGCAATTCGCCTTTGATGCCGGGATGTTCCGCCCCTTACGGTGCAGGAAAGTGATAAAAAGGAATTGGACCGGATGTCATCAGAGGGTTCTAAACGCAGCGGCCGAAAAGCCCGGCATGCCCAGCGAGCAGCCAAACCGGTCGTAGACCCCTGCCCACCCGGCCAGAAGGGCGGCGCTTATAAACCTCTGAGCCAACGCGAGATCGAACAGATATACGATACAGCACTGCAGCTGTTGGAACGTTTGGGCATGGGAAACGTGCCAGACAGATTAGCGGCAGACCTCAAAGCCGCAGGTGCGCAGGCGGGTCAGCAAGACCGGTTGCTGTTCCCGCGTGAAATGGTTCAGCGCGCAATCGATACAGCCCCCAAAAGTTTCGTGCTCCATGGCCGGGACGAAAACCGCTCGATCGAGGTTGGCGGCGACCGCGTGTATTTCGGCACGGGTGGCGCCGCCGTTCAAACGCTGGACATCGATAGCGGCCTTTATCGCCCCTCTACCTTGGCGGATTTGCACGACTTCACCCGATTGCAGGACACGCTGGCCAATGTCAGCTGGTTCACCCGATGCTGCGTGGCCACAGATGTACCTGATGTATTCGATCTGGACGTCAACACCGCCTATGCGCTGGTGCGCAATACGACCAAACCAGTGGCAACATCATTTACCCTAGCCGAACATGTCGGCCCCATTGTCGAGATACTGGATATCCTCGCCGGAGGGCCGGGTGAATTCGCCAAACGTCCCTTTCTGAAAGCTCATATCAGCCCAGTGATTTCGCCACTGCGGTATGGGGAGGATGCGGTTGATGTCGTCTACGAATGCGTCGCCCACAACATTCCCATGTCGTGCATCACGGCCGCGCAGGCCGGTGCCACAGCCCCGGCGACTTTGGCCGGGTTTTTGGCGCAATCGCTGGCCGAGACATTGGCCAGCCTTGTCATGGTCTACGCGATCAGACCCGGATTTCCGATGGTGTTTTCCAATTGGCCTTTCATCGTAGACCTCAGGACCGGGTCTTTTGCCGGCGGCAGCGGAGAGACGGCTGTTTTGAACGCGGCCTCGGCGCAGCTCACGAACTGGTTAGGTTTGCCCTCGGGCGTAGCCGCCTCCATGACCGATGCAAAGGCTGTCGACGCGCAGTACGGCGTTGAAAAAGGCATGACATCGCTTGCCGCGGCACTGGCTGGGGGGAACCTGATCTATGAAAGCTCGGGAATGACCGCATCCTTGTTAGGCGCAAGTTTCGAGGGGTTTGTTCTGGACAACGAAATGCACTCACACACTTATCGGGCGCTGCGCGGGATTGAGGTGAGTGAGGAAAACCTGGGTTTTGACGCCATCTGCCATTCTGTTCTGGGTGACGGGCATTTTTTGGGAAGTGAACAAACCTATGCGGCGATGGAGCGGGATTACTTTTACCCCGAACTCGCCGATCGACAGGAGCCCCGCACGTGGCAAAACGATGGTGCCAAAGACGCATGGTCATCTGCCCGGCATCACGCCAAGGAAGTTCTGGCCAGCCATCACCCAGAATATTTGAGCGCCGAACAGGATGCCGAAATCCGGAAACGTTTCCGCATTCTGATATAAAAACCACAGAGCATTCCCAACACTTTATTGGGCCGCTAGGGTCCAATGGGAATTGCGCGAAGGATAAGGCCATGACCGATTCATTTTTTCAGCCGGTATCGGCGATGGAGTTGGCCCGGTTTGCCGGCATCCCCTCGTTCATGCGTTTGCCCAGCCTGGACCTGGATCACGAACGGATTTTGGATGTTCAGGTCGGTCTCATCGGCATCCCGTGGGATGGCGGCACTACCAATCGCCCCGGCGCGCGGCATGGTCCGCGACAATTGCGGGACTATTCCACGATGATCCGCGCGATGAACCCGGTCACAGGCGTCGCGCCGTTCTCAATGGTCAATTGCGCCGATCTTGGCGACGTTGCGCCCAATCCGGTTGATATCGAAGATACTCTGAACCGGGTTACGGATTTCTACTCAACCCTACAGGCAAAAGGCATTGTTCCGCTCACCGCTGGCGGGGACCACCTGACCACCCTGCCCGTTTTGCGTGCGCTTGCCGCCGCAGGCCCCGTCGGCCTGATCCAGTTCGATAGTCACACAGACCTGTTCGACAGCTATTTTGGGGGCCATAAGTTCACCCACGGCACTCCGTTTCGGCGCGCGGTAGAAGAAGGACTGGTCGACCCCAAACGCTTTGTTCAGGTTGGCATCCGGGGCACTGCGTACAACACCGAAGACATCGAATGGGGCGAGGCACAGGGTATTCGCATCATCCGTATCGAGGAACTGTTTGATCGGGGCATCGACGACGTGATGGCCGAGGTGCGCAGTATCGTTGGGCAAGCACCAACTTATTGCACCTATGACATTGATTTTGTTGACCCAACCTACGCCCCTGGCACCGGAACGCCCGAGATCGGCGGACCAAACAGTTTTCAGGCGCAGCAGGTCATCCGCCAGATGTCTGGTGTGAACCTGATTGGCGCTGATCTGGTCGAAGTATCGCCCCCATTCGATCCGAACGGAGGCACCGCGTGGCTGGGCATTTCGCTGATGTTCGAACTGCTCTGCGTTTTGGCGCAGGCCGTGGACGCACGGCGCTAGCTGGCGTTTTCGGCGATCATCGAGATCATTTCGAACATCACCGCAGCTGCCGTTAGCGCGGTGATGTTGTTCGCGCTGTCCTTGGTTGGCATCATGCAAACGACGTCCCCGCCCACAATGTTCAACCCGCGCGCGGCACGCAGAATGCCGACAGCCTCGTCAATATCGAAACCCTTCTCGCCCGGTTCCAGATTGGACACGGCAGGCGCGACAGTGGGATCAAGGCAATCCAGATCGAACGTGATATAGACCGGGCGGTCGCCCAGAATTTCTTTGGTCTGAGCCACGACGTCTTCCAGCCCGCGCTGGCGAAATTCACGCATGGTGACGATGTTGTAGCCATAGTCGTAGGACGGCTGCAGCCAGTCCAAGCTTCGCGGATGGCCCCTAAGTCCGATTTGCATGGATCGCGTGGGGTCGACCTGCCCCTGATCCGCCAGATACGCGCCCCAATGGGCCGCTGATTTCTTCGCCCCCAGGAAATGATCGACCTTGGTGAACACGTCCGTATGCGCGTCCAGATGCAGAAAGCTGACAGGCTCTCCACCAGCCAGTTTACCGCGACCCAGCGCTTGCACGATCCCGCCAGTGATGGAGTGGTCGCCGCCAATCGACACCGGGCGCGCACCGGCTGTATCGATGTCTTTGTAAAAAGCCGTAATCCGTTCGATGCAGTCTTCGTTATCGTTTGCCCGCGGAAATGGAACGTCGCCTACATCTGCAATCTTCGCACAATTCCACGGATCAATTTCAAACACCGAATGTACCCGCCGCTGTACGGCCGAGACATGCCGCAAAGCACGCGGGCCCAAATGCTGATCCCGCTCGGTTGTGCCGTTGCCTGCCGAATGCGGCACTCCGACCAAAGCGATGTCCTGCCCTTCGGGACCTTGATTGGGGCACCGAAATAGGGTCGGTATCCCCCACCAATATAGATTGTCCATCATAGACTGTTCGTAACGGTCGGTCATCTGCGTCTCCGATGAAAGAAAAACACCCCCGATGTGAACCGGGGGCGTTTGCGTTCAGAGTTTCTCGTCTTCTCGGCGGAAGGCACCTTGAACGATACGGTCCATGACCATGGCCAGGAACAGGATGGCGAACCCACCCAGCAGACCCGGACCTTTGGCAGCGTATTGCAGCGCCTCAAGGATTTCCTTGCCTAGACCTCCACCGCCGATCAGCGAGATAATCACCACCATCGACAAGCACATCAGAATGGTCTGGTTCACGCCGGTCATGATCGACGGCAGAGCAAGCGGGATCTCAACATCCTTGAGCAACTGCCATTTCGAGGCGCCAAAGGCGACGGCAGCCTCTTTGATGCTTTCCGGAACCCCGCGCATCCCCAGCGCGGTCAAGCGAATGACCGGCGGCATACCAAAGATGATCGTCGCCAGAATGCCCGGCGGGTTACCAGTGCCAAAGAAAGCGATGATTGGGATCAGGTAGACAAACGCCGGCAATGTCTGCATCAGGTCCAACACTGGCTCGGCCGCCCGGTAGGCGCGCTTGGATTTGCCGAACCAGATCCCCAGCGGTATGCCAAAAACCACGCACAACAGCACCGCCGCGCCCACCAACGCCACCGTTTCCATTGCAACGTCCCAGTACCCCAGCAGCGCGATATAGGCCAACGAGGACGCGGTGAAGATTGCCACCCTTGGCCCTGCCGCGCGCCACGCGGTCACACAGATCACCAACATCACAACCGGCCACGGGGAACCGATCAATGCCACCGTCAACGCATCCAGAACAGAACGCACACCCGCCACGATACCGTCGAATACATCCCCGCCGGCTGCGGCGGCCGCATCTATCTGCGCCTCCATCCAGCTTGCCAAGTTTGAGAACAACGTTCCGTTGCCTTCCCCCAATATCATCGCGGAGACTTCCTGCTCGGGGAATGCATCTAACAATGGGAGTGAGGCATTGACGGTGAATTTGTACACGATCAGCGGACCAATTGCGGCCACCAAAACAGCACCCAGAACGGTGTTGCGGGTCGAGCGGCCGCTTTCGGTGCTGGCAGGATCTGTCCGCCAATTCGAGTACTGCTTTTCGTACACGCGGTCCGCATAAAAACCTTGCGCAAGCTTGAAAACCAACAACATCAACAGGCCTGTAACCATGATGCCAAACGCCTCAGACTGGGCGGACGCCGCTTTCTCAAAACTGGCATCTGCGGCCTTCTGGATATTCGCCGCCAGCTTGTTGAACCGGTCAATGTCCGCCTTTTCGGTGGCTGCGGTCGCACGTTCCAATAGCTCGTTCGCGCGAATCTGCTGACGTTCGGCCCGTTCGGCCAGATCAGCGCCGGGGTTGCCCCAGGCACCGCGACCGATCTGAACCCACGCGATGATTTCCAGGATCAGGAAAGTCCAGAACATCCCCCAGATCGCGCGGGACGCAGACCAGAATGGTCCCAAAACAGCCGCCCAGATGTTGAAGGTATTGGGAATACCGCTGGTCGCGTCATGGATTTTGTGAAACGCGTTGACGTAGTAGTCGCCGTTTGGCCCGGTAAATTCGTGGATCGAGCGGTCCAGCGCCTCGCGATCGACTTCGATATCCGAGGCGGCCGTGACTTTTACTTCCGTGGTTGCATCAGTCATTTTTGCCCCCCTGAATTCCGCGCAGCAACCGCGGTTTTGTGACCACGCCTACATCAGCGCCAGCATCGGTGATGATGACCGGCAAGTCCGTATTGACGGCAAGGTCAATTAACTGGTCCAAATCCGCCCCTTCATCCGCGCGCGGCGCGCCATCGGCCGGGCCAGAGTAACTTTCGATCGGCTCCATGATTGAATGCGCCTTGACCAGTTTCAGCTTGGAAATGCCCTGCACGAACTCTCGAACATAGTCGTCTGCAGGGTTCATGACGATATCTTCCGGCGTACCGATCTGCACAATAACACCGTCCTTCATAATCGCGATGCGGTGACCTATGCGAATGGCCTCGTCCAGATCGTGCGTGATGAACAGCGTCGTCTTTTTCAATTGCGCCACCAGTGCCTTGAACTGGTCCTGCAATTGCAGGCGGATCAGCGGATCAAGGGCTGAAAACGGCTCATCCATCAGCAGGATCTCGGGGTCCGAGGCCAGCGCGCGGGCAATCCCAACACGTTGCTGCATGCCGCCCGACAATTCTTTGGGCAGGCGGTCTTCGTAGCCTGTCAGGTCTACCAACCCTAATGCGTGATCCGAAACCGCCCAGCGTTTCGATTTCGACACTTTGCGGATTTCCAGCGGGTAGGCGACATTATCGCGAACCGAGCGGTGCGGCATCAGTGCCATGTGCTGAAACACCATCCCGATTTGCATGGCCCGAATGCGACGCAGCTCGGCCTCGGAAATCTTGGAGACATCCTGCCCCAGAATTTCGATCTTTCCGGCGGTCGGTTCGATCAGGCGATTGACGTGTCGTACCAGCGTAGATTTGCCAGAGCCTGACAGGCCCATGATGCAGAAAATCTCGCCCCTTGGCACTTCGAAGGACGCGCCCTGCACGCCAACAACACAATTGAATCTTTCCAGAACTTCAGGCTTTCCGATGCCTTCATTCCGGACGGCTTCCATGGCTTCTTCGGCTTTTGCGCCAAAGATTTTCCAGACATCCGTCAGTTTAACGACTGTTTCGGTCATTTTTGTCCCTTTGGTGCAAAACAGGCCGCCGGGGCTGTCCCGACGGCCTGCCAGAGTTTCAATTCCGGTGGGCGTCAATCAATTTGACATCCAGCCCAGAACGGCATCTTCGTTCGCACCGACCCATTCCTCGGCATAAGCCAAAGGCTCTTGGCCTTCGATCACCAATGCAAAGGTCATCGCCGAAACCGTGTCCGTATCCAGTTTCATGTTGGACAGCATAGTCGCCACTTCCGGATATTCTTCCTCAAGCGACTTTGCGAAGTGCAAATGCAGGTAGGCAAGATCCCAGGCAACGCCGGCTTCGGATTTTTCCAGCCAGTCCGGGTCATCTGTGGGCTGCAGCACGTTCCACTTGGCTGCGTCGTACGCCGGTTCTTCCAAGATCTGCATGTCATGCAGGGCAAACACATAGTGCGGCGTGTAGCAGAACCCAACCCACGGCTCGCCAGCCTTGATTGCATTGTCGAGATTCGCGTAAGCCACTGTCTCGTCAATTTCTGTCAGTTCAAAAACTTGGTCATAACCGTAGGATTTGGCCCTAATTTTTTCGATGTTGGTCGACGCCCATCCCGGCGCACCGATCCATAGCTCACCCTGCCCGTCACCGTTGCTGTCGAACAGCGCGGCGTTGTCGGGATTTGTCAGGTCTTCAATGGACGTAATGCCATGTGCTTCGGCGGTTGCCTTGTCGACGCACATACCCTGAAAGGCTTCAACTCCGTTTGCGTTGAACGTAACCGTACCCTTATCTTTTACGTAGGTATCATGCAGGTTTTGCTGGTTGGGCATCCAAACTTCGGGGTGTACGTGCATGGCACCGGAGTCCATCGCCTCGAACACAATCGGGTTGGTGCCGTTCTGAAGTTCAACCTCAAGACCGAGGTTCTGTTCGATCGCGACCTTCAAAATATGTGCCGTCGCATTTACCGAAGGCCAGTTCGGCACGCCGATCACGATATCAGCAGCAAGGGCGGGTCCAGCGATCACAGCGGATGCGCCTCCCAGTAACGTGGCTAATTTTTTCATTTGTGTCTCCATGTTGGACGTCTGCGGCGCTGTTTTTCTATGCCCGAGGGCCGTGGTGCACCGTGCAAACAAAGTCGGAAAGCCGATGCTTTCCCATTTTTGGGTCAGCCGCACGATGCGCCGACCCGGCAAGAAAAATTGAAACATGGTGACGCGTCACCCATCAAGCGTTACGTCCAAGAAGCACTCAAATTCGATATTATCATAGAAATGTTTCGGCTTTGTCGAAAATTGGCCGTGAATTCGTACTCTGCCATCAGGCAGCGCCCAGTTCCAGAATGTAAGCGACCGCCTCTTCGGTCAGATGCTTGAACCGCGCATGTTCACTGACATAGAGGCAGACCTGGCGCTGATCGGGCAAATCCGCAATTTCGCGAAACGCCGTCGCCTCGGGCATGAAATTGGCGACCGATTGCGGCAACACCGTTACCCAATCCCCGGTCTTGACCATTGTGATAAGGGAATGGGTGTTGTGAACAGTAACATCCGCCTGCGCTTCGGATGCCCGGAACTTGGGCGATTGAATCAGATCGCACAGCGCGTTTCGTATAAACGGAAGTGTCAGGACTTCGTCAATTGTTGGCGTATTTGGCTGTCGTATCAAACGGTGATCAGAGGCGCATACCAGCCCAAACCTGTCTTCGAACAACGGAAGCGACCGAACTCCGTTCAGCGCGTGCTGACCTGAGGCGATGCCAATATCCGCTTTACCCTCAACCAGTGCGTCCAATACCTGCTGAGTATCTGTGTCGCGCAATTCGACTTTTACTCCGGGAAAGCGTTCTGTGACATAGGCCAGAACCTTAGGAAAAATCAGCGCCGCAACCGATGGAACAGACGCGATGCGCAGCAACCCGTGCTCTGCTTTTGCTGCGGCCATGATATCTAAGACGGCCTGATCGAATTGGCGGACTTGTTTCAATGCCACTTCGAAAACCTGTAACCCCAGCGGGGACAACTGGTTTTTGCGCTCTCCCTCAAAGAGCTTTTTACCCAGATGATCCTCAAATTGCTTGAGGGTCATCGAGACCGCCGACTGGGTTCGACCCAACCGGTCGGCCGCCTCGATCAGGTTGCCAGTTTGAGCGACGGTGCAAAAACACCGCAGGGTCTCGATCTTGATCGCCAAGCTTCACCTTTTTTGAAGTTTACTCAATTTATTTGAGTTTGACTGATATCTACTCAAAAAGCCATTCTGCGCCAGACCAATTTTCATGACTCTGGGGCGCATCGTGACAAAACTGAATCTGATTGCTGGCGAATGGCTGGCGGGTGAGACCGAAATTGAAAACCGCAATCCTTCGGATCTGAGCGATCTGGTTGGCATGTTTGCTCAGGCCAGCGCCGATCAGCTTGAGGCTACTTTGGATCAGGCTCGCGTTGCGCAAGCCGAATGGGAAGCTTACCTGCCCGAGCGCAAACAGACTGTCCTGATGAACATCGGCAACGAACTGATGTCACGCGCCGAAGAACTGGGAACTCTGTTGGCCCGCGAAGAGGGCAAGCCGTTGGCCGAGGGCAAAGGCGAGGTTTATCGCGCTGGTCAATTCTTCACCTATTACGCCGCCGAATGCCTGCGCCAGATCGGCGAGAACGCCGACAGCGTACGTCCCGGCGTCGAGATTGACGTACGCCGCGAAGCCGTAGGCGTCGTAGCCATCATCAGCCCGTGGAACTTTCCGACTGCGACCGCGTCATGGAAGATTGCTCCGGCGCTGTGCTATGGCAACGCCGTTGTCTGGAAGCCCGCGAATATCACGCCGGCCTCTGCCGTAGCCCTGACTGAAATCATCGAACGGCAGGACATCCCCAAGGGTCTGTTCAGCCTTGTCATGGGGTCGGGCCGCTCGATCGGTCAGCGTTTGGTTGAAAGCCCCAAGGTCAACGCGATTTCCTTCACCGGTTCCGTTCCGGTTGGCAAAGGCATCGCCGCCGCCGCCATTCAGAACCTGACCAAAGTTCAGATGGAAATGGGATCAAAAAACGCGCTGGCCGTCATGGACGACGCCGATCTGGATCTGGCAGTGACGCTGGCACTGGGCGGAGCCTTTGGCGGAACAGGTCAGAAATGTACCGCGTCCTCGCGGCTTGTGGTTCATGCCGGTGTGCATGATGCGTTTGTCGAAAAGCTTGTGGCAGGTGCCCAGGCGATAAAAGTTGGCCACGCCCTGGAAGAAGGCGTTCAGATAGGGCCGGTCGTCAGCGAACAACAGCTGGGCGAAAACCTCGCCTATGTCGATCTGGGCAAATCCGAAGGCGCAGAACTGGCCTGCGGTGGTCAGCGACTTGAGATGCCGCATGACGGGTTCTACATGTCCCCCGGCGTGTTCCTGAACACCAACAACGATATGCGGATCAACCGCGAAGAGATGTTCGCGCCGCTGACAAGCGTCATCAAAGTCGGCAGCTATGACGAAGCGCTGAGCGTGGTGAACGCAACCAACTTTGGACTGACTTCGGGCATCGTGACGCAAAGCCTTGCGCGCGCGACCCACTTCCGCCGCAACGCGCGCACTGGTGTTGTGACCGTCAACCTGCCCACTGCAGGAACCGATTACCACGTGCCTTTCGGCGGACGCGGCGACAGCTCGTACGGCCCACGCGAGCAGGGCAAGGCAGCGGCGGAGTTCTACACCACGGTCAAAACTGCATACATCAGCGCCGGGACCCCGGTCTGATGCGCATCGACGGGCTGCAATACGCCAACTGGTCGGAGAAAATCTTCCGCCAACTGCGCGAAGGGGGCGTGGACGCGATCCACGTCACCATCTCGTATCACGAGAACTTCCGCGAAACGGTTCTGAACTTTGAAAAGTGGAACCGCTGGTTTGAGCAATTTCCAGACCTGATCATGAAGGGCCGCTGGGCCAGCGATATCGACATCGCCCGGGAAACCGGGCGGACGGCTGTGTTCTTTGGCTTCCAGAACCCCTCGCCCATCGAAGATGATATCGGGCTGGTGGAAATCCTGCACGATCTGGGCGCGCGGTTCATGCAGCTGACCTATAACAACCAGTCTCTTCTGGCGACCGGTTGTTACGAGGCCGAAGACACCGGCATCACCCGTATGGGCAAACAGGTTATC
Organism: Ruegeria sp. AU67; assembly: GCF_900312795.1. Taxonomy (NCBI): domain Bacteria; kingdom Pseudomonadati; phylum Pseudomonadota; class Alphaproteobacteria; order Rhodobacterales; family Roseobacteraceae; genus Ruegeria; species Ruegeria sp. AU67. The sequence goes on along the minus strand of NZ_OMPH01000026.1, from coordinate 37,447 downwards.
AAAGAGATGAACCGTGTAGGCCTTGTCGTCGACATGAGCCATTCGGCGGATCGCTCGACCATCGAGGCCGCCGAGCTGTCCGAACGTCCCATCGCCATCACCCACGCCAACCCGCACGAATGGTCCCCGGCCCTGCGCAACAAGCGTGATGCGGTGATCCGGGCAGTGACCGAAAACGGTGGGATGCTGGGCTTTTCGGTCTACCCTCATCATCTGAAAGACAAATCCGACTGCACGCTGGAGAGTTTTTGCGAGATGATCGCCCGTACGGCCGAAAAATACGGTGCACAACATCTGGGGATCGGCACCGACTTGTGTCAGGATCAACCCGACAGCATTGTCGAGTGGATGCGCGTTGGTCGCTGGACCAAGGAAATCGACTATGGCGAAGGTTCCGCCAGCAATCCCGGCTTTCCGCCGATGCCCGGCTGGTTCGAGGACAATCGCGACTTTGGCAATATCGAAACCGGGCTGCGCAACGTTGGCATGAACGCCGAAGAAGTCTCGGGCATCATGGGCGGCAACTGGTTCCGCTTTTTCGATCAGAACTTTGGACCAAAAACCGCATGAACCACTTCAGTACTGATATCCCACGACGCGATCCCAAGCAGGTTATGCGCCTGTCGCGGCTGGGGTCGTTGCATCAGTGCAGACTCAGCTTCATGCGGCAACTGACCCGGCGTATGGCGCGTGAGAACTGGGCCTTTACGCGCCCTGTTTTTGAGATCGACGAAAACGGCGTCGGCCACGCTGTCTACACGGCGCAAGGTCCGGATCGCGCCTATTCGCTGGTTGCGTTTGCCCATGACCTGCCGCCCGAACAACGGTCAGACCGGGTGATCGCCGAGGCGTGGGACGCCACTTTCGCATTATTCGATGGCATCCCAACGGAGCAGGACATCCAACGCCTGTCAGAAAACGTTCCTTTGCAAGAGGCAGGGCGCGTAAGCGAAAGTGAGCTGTCACTGTCCCGCGCCAACCGCTCCGTGCGTTTGTGGAAACACGTGGTCGACAGGCTGGCTGCCGGACATCAGCCCGACTTGGAGCAAATCCATAAAGTTGGCTACCTGATGCGGACGACGGCCGTTTACGGATCGGGCAAGTTCGGCGCCGCAGATCGCGAGAAGATAGCGAACCGGCCAGAACTGCACGCACCGTTTCAGGCGGAAATGCTGTCGGTCTACCTGACGCGAACATTTGTCCGCGATCTGGTGCAACATATGGCCCTCGCCAAGGGCGGTATGCAGACGGCGGATCTGGACCCCGAGATTGCGCAGTGGCTGGGCATCGGTAACTCTACCGGCCTTGGCATGGCTCCGTTCATCGTGAACCACCCGGTGCTGTTCAACAATTGGATTATGACGCGCGAGGAAGCTTTGGCACGGGTGCGATCCCTGCAAACAGCGTCTGAGGATGAAGCCCGACACTTTCGTGAAATCTACGATCGCAGCAAACTGTCCATGTCGTGGTGGCGATCAGAACATCCGGTCCAGATTGAGAAGCTTGCGTCGCTGAATGCAGATCTAACAGCCATTTCCGGCTATCTGGACGAAAATGACCTGACGCAGGACCACCCGTGGGACAGGCTGATCCGCTGGTCCGAAACCACACTTGGCGAAGAAGGGCAGGAACTGCTCGCCTCACTTGTTCTGGAACCCTATGGCGATCTGGTGGACGGCCTGACCGGCTGTATGGCTGACGGGAATGCGCAAGCACAGGTTATCAACGGGGGCATGACCGTCGATCAGGTCCGCACCGCGATTCAGGACCGCTTTGGTTGGGCGTTGGATTTGGAATGGTCGGCAGAGGCAAACTGCGCGCGCGCCTGGTACGTATCTGAAGAAAAACTGGAACCACGCTTGGGTGAACGGTTCGAGGAACCAATTGCCGAATACGAACAGCCCCTTGCCCCGGCCAGAGACGCCGCGCTGGCTTTCGCGGACCTTGAGAAATGGCAGGACGACAGGTCGATAGCCGAGTTCCTACTGCGCCATCCTGAACACCGTCACACGATCCGGCGTGCGCAGATCGGCCTTGTCGCGCCATATGGCGAGCTTCGCGACAACACGATCAGCGCTGGGGTCATGCCCATCGATATGCTCCGAGCCAAGTTATCCTTTTTTGGTGCTACGCATTTTGACCCACGCTCGGACCGCTGGGTGCGTATCTGCATGTACGCTGGCGCCCCCTACCCCGAAGATCTGAATGCCAAAACCGCAGATCTGTGGGTTTATCCGGAGCTTTCCCAATGAACGTCTCGCTGAATGAGGTCGAAGCCACCGCAAAGCGTGCGACCCGAGGAGCTGGATATAGCTGGGGACTTGCTGAGGAAGCCGCGAAAGCAACGCGCTGGCTGTGCGCGCACGGGCAAAACGGTACCGGTGCTTTGGCTCAGCTGCTGCAACTTGATTTGGCGGGTACACCAAAGACACACGCCCCGTCCGATCTGAGCGGCGAATGGCAGAGCGAAAACCAGCTGTGCCCATTGGTGACCGGCGCATTATTGTCCGATTGTGCCCACCGCCTGAATTCATCCCCGATAGCAATAAGAAACGTAGCCGTACCCGCACTGCTGCTTCCATTTGCGGCCAATGCCGCACGCTTTCTAGCGACCTGCGTGAGCGTAGATTATGACCACGCACTAGCGGAAACCGACGGTTTTGACTTGTCCCTGGACGCCCCGATCCCGGACCGGGCACATCAGGTATCTGTGCACCTTGGCGGCCAACTTACGGCCCCCGCCCCGCATCGAACACGGGCCGAGCCCGATCCGACCGATTGGGGCATACTAGACCGGTTCGCCCACCGAACATACGCCCCCGCCACCGAGGAATCCCGCCTGCGCGGGGCCGGAGCGGGCTTATCCGACAACGATTGAAGAGGCCCCAATGATTGAAACCCGTACACTGACCCTTGAGCAGATCGAAGATCTCGCCTTTCGTGCGCTTGTCGCCGCAGGAACCGCTGAAGCCAACGCCCGGCCATTGGCCGTTGCGACGGCTGCAACCGAGGCGGATGGGGTTGCCAGCCACGGGCTGGCCTACATCCCGATATATTGCGAGCACGTGCAATGTGGGAAAGTGGACGGAACGGCCCAACCGGAACTGTCGCGCCCGCGCCCCGGCGCAGTGAATGTGGACGCAGCAACCGGCTTTGCCCATTCCGCAATTGATATGGGTTTTGAGGCCCTTATCCCAGCTGCACGCGAACAGGGGATCGCGGCACTGTCGATCCGCAACAGCTATAATTGCGGTGTCCTTGGCTACCATACGTACCGTTTGGCGCAGGCAGGATTGGTGGGTTTGGGGTTCACCAACGCTCCGGCCTCGATCGCGCCTTCGGGCGGTGCGAAACCCGTCGTCGGAACCAACCCTTTCTCGATCGCGGCACCGGGCGCGGACGGCCAGCCTGCCCTACTGATCGACCAAAGCGCCAGCACGATTGCCAAAAGCGAGGTCATGAAACACGCGCGCGAAGGCAAACCGATCCCGGTTGGCTGGGCACTGGACGCAGATGGCAATCCGACCACGGACCCGAATGTTGGCCTGAAGGGGTCGATGGCACCGTCAGGTGGTTACAAGGGTGTGGGTGTTGCCTTACTGACCGAGATCATGGCCGCAGCGTTGACCGGAGCGGCCCTTGGCATTAACGCCTCGCCCTTTTCCGGCACCGCCGGTGGGCCGCCCAAGACCGGGCAGTTCTTCATTGCGATAGACCCGACCGCCACCTCTGGCGATGCGTTTACTTCGGGGATCAGCGAGTTGGTCGGCGCAATCCGCGCACAGAACGGAGCGCATCTGCCCGGCGATGGGCGCGGCGGCAAGCGCAGGGAGGCACAGACCGATGGTGTTGCCGTCAATGCGGCCACGCTGGATAAGATTGAGGCAATCATAGCCTAGCTATTCTGCCTAGGCCTGTCAGGTCGCCAGCGAACGGGTCGTTTGTCTGGCGACACATTCCAAATCACAGCGGATGCTGAAATGCTTTGGGTCATCCGACGTGATGAAATCGGTGAATTTCTCACCGGCCAGTGCTCCGATGTTTTCTGCGGGAATGCGGATGGTTGTAAGGCCGGGTTCGACGTCCGCTGAGCCTTTGAAATCCCCGATACCAATTATCGACAGATCATCGGGAACGCTTAATCCAAGTTTTTGGGCAGCAAACAGCGCCCCCTGCGCAATGACGTCATTGCCGCACAGCAATGCCGTCGGACGTTTCGGCGTCGTCAAAAGGGCCAGGGCCGCCTGCTTTGCCTGAGAAACACTATATGGCGCTTGGGTTTCATGCTCATCTGGTACGGAAACCCCCCGTTCGCCCAACGCATCATGCACAGCGGAAAGGCGGTGTTGCGCGCGGTCGTTCCCCTGAGTTTCGGGAAAGATCAGCCCGATATCACGATGCCCCAGATCTAGCAGGTGTTCGGCCGCCAATCGTCCGGCCAGATGGTTGTCCGCACCCACGCAAGGCAGGGGTGATTCCTCTGAGTGGTTCCAGATTGCCAATGCGGGTATCTTTTGCTGCGTGATTAAGCGGTTGGTGGCATCGGAATGTTCCAACCCGACCAGCGCCACACCGTCCACGCGATGTTCAAGAAACTTGCGAACCATCGCGTATTCCCGATCCAGGTCATACCCATGCGACGCCAGCAACAGGCTAAACCCCTCTTTGTCGATCGAATCCGAAAAGGCCTGAATGACCTCGGAAAAAATGGCGTGGTTGATTGTGGGCACGACAAGGCCAATTGTTCCCGACCGTTTCCCATGCATCGTTTGGGCCGCGCGGTTGCGGATGTATCCCAAGCGCTGCACCGCTTTGTTGATCTTTCTGCGAGTCGCCGGGTTGACCAGATCGGGGTGATTGAAGGTACGTGAAACCGTCGACGGCGACACCTTTGCAGCCTTTGCAACAGCTACAATATCCACCTTACCCTTTTGAAAGTTAGCCATAATTTTACCCTACCCGGTCAAATTTATGAAAACATTTGCAATACTATTTTCATCCCCTAACCTGATTTGTCAACAAAGGTAAAAGTGCGAACGGACGGGTTGGGAGGCCCAGGATGGAATTCATTTACTACTTCGGAGATGTGTTCACGCCGATGTCGTTCCTGCTGCTTTTGGGCGGCACGATCGGAGGGCTGATTCTGGGCGCGACTCCCGGCCTGTCACCAACGATGGCGGTGGCCCTGTTGATCCCGTTCACCTTCCAACTTGAGGCCGCGCAAGGCCTGATCCTGCTGGGGGCGGCCTATACATCGACTGTAGCTGGCGGAGCGGTCAGTGCCATCTTGCTGAAGATCCCTGGCGCTCCGGCGAATATCGCCACCACTCTGGATGGCCACACCATGGCCCAAAAAGGCGAAGGTGCCCGCGCCTTGCAGCTGTCTTTTCTGGCGTCGGCCGTGGGCGGAATCTTTGGCGTTCTGCTGTTGATCTTCCTGACGCCCGTTTTGGCGCAATGGGCGCTTGCCTTTGGACCATCGCACCTGTTTTGGCTGGCCATTCTAGGCGTGACGGTCATTGGCACGCTGGACTCGGCCTCAGTGGTCAAGGGTTTGCTTTCGGGCTGTATTGGGTTGTGGCTGGCGACCATCGGGTTCGACGACATCATGGGTGCACAACGCTTTATCTTTCACCCCGCACTGGGCGGCGGCATCAACATCATCGCCGCGTTGATTGGTTTGTTTGCGATACCTCAGGTGTTGACCATGTTTGCCAAAGGGCGGCACAACACAGGCGCCGAAGTGATCGAAGTGCAACGCCACTCGATCCTGGCGGCGTTCAGGGAACTGTTCAGCCGCACCCGAGCGCTGAGCATCGGAACGCTGACAGGTTCGATCATCGGCCTGATCCCTGGCGTCGGTGGACAGATCGCGGGCCTTGTCGCTTATGACCAGACCAAGAAGTTTTCGTCCGAAAAGGACAAATTCGGCACGGGACATTCCGAGGGCGTGATTGCCGCGGAGTCTGCCAACAACGCGATGGTTGGACCCTCGCTTGTTCCACTGCTGACGCTGTCCATCCCCGGCAGCCCGACCGCCGCTGTGCTGTTGGGCGGGTTGCTGATCCACGGGATTTTCCCGGGATCGGATTTGTTCGATAACCATCCGGACGTGGCGTGGACCTTCATCAACTCGATGCTGATCGGGCAGGTGCTGATGTGTATCTTCGGCCTCTATGTCGCGGGTCTCGCCGCACGCGTCGCACAGGTTCCGCAATCGGTTATGGCCGCCATCGTTCTGGCCCTTTCGGTCTTTGGCGCATACTCGGTTCAGGGTTCGATGGGCGACGTCTACGTGATGGCGTGCCTCGGCATCGGCATGTTCTTTTTGGAACGCTTTGGTTTCTCGGCTGCACCGTTGGTACTGGGCCTGATCCTCGGACCAATCGCCGAGGCCAACTTCATCCAGGGTGGAATGATCGCTGACGCGACCGTCGGCAAGGCTTCGTACTTCATGACCGGTGGATTGAACCTGTTCCTGATCGCAGTGGTACTGGCCTCGATCGCCTATTCGGTTTGGATGGAACTGCGCAGCCACCGCTACACAACCAAAGAGGAGGCGCAGGCATGAACCGCTCACAGCACGTATTCGGATCAGGTCTGGTCTTTGCAGTTGGCCTGTGGGTCGCATGGGTCAGTTACACGCAACAACCCGCCGAGGCATTTCTGTTCCCACGCCTGATCGCAACGGTCTTTGTGGTTCTGGCCGGATGGACATTTGGCAAAGCGGTTATGGGTCTGTCCAAGGTCGGAAACGGCGTGACGCGGACGATGTTCCTGAACATGCTGCCGGGTCTGATCATCACGCTGATCTACGTATTTTGGGCGGCGAAGACGCTGGGGTTCTACACCGCAACAACCATCGCCTTTTTTACCCTTTTGTCGATCTACGACCCCGCCCCCCATTCCGAGGTCAAAACCTGGATCAAACGCGGGATCATCACGGCGGTCTTTGTGGCCGTGATGTACGGGCTCTTTGCCATGCTTTTGAACGTCTACACACCAAGAGAAATTCTGTTCTGAACACGCAAATGCGCGGATGAACCAACTTAGGGAGGAAACGCAAAATGAAACGATTGATTGCAGGGGCAGCAATGGCTCTGACGGGCCTGACAGGCGCGGCAATGGCCGAGGAGTACCCGGAACGGCCGATCATGATGATGGTCAGTTACGGAGCCGGAGGCGCGACCGATTTTCAGGCACGGATCGTCACCATGACCTCGGGCAACGAGGATGCGCTGGGGATGCCCATCGCCATCATCAACAAGCCTGGTGCCGGTGGGCGCGTTGGCTGGAACTGGTTCGCAACTCAGGCCGATCCAGATGGCTATACGCTGGGTGCGTACAACGTTCCTCATTTCATCGCCCAGTCGATCAAGGGTGGCGTCGAATATTCGACCGACAGCTTTGAACCCATCGCGAACTGGGGCGCAGACCCGGCCGTGTTCGTGGTTGGCGCCGACAGTGAGTTCAACTCGATGGATGATGTTGTCGCCTATGCCAAGGAAAACCCGGGCAAGCTGACGGTATCTGGCGCGGGCCTTTTTGTGGGCCACCACATCGCGGCGTTGCAGATCGACAAGGCAGCCGGGACCAAGATGGCCTACATCCCGACCAAAGGTGGCGGAGCAGCAGCCATGAAGGCCGTCATCGCTGGTGAAGTCATGGGCGGCATCAACAACCTGTCCGATGCGTTCCGTGCGCAAGAGGCGGGCAATGTGAAGATTCTCGGCGTCGCTGATCTTGAACGCAACGCGTTCCTGCCGGATGTTCCGACGATGCTGGAACAGGGGTTGGACGTGGACAACTCCTCGGTCAATTTCAGGGGTGTAATGGTGCCCAAGGGAACGCCTCCTGAGGTGATTGAAAAATTGGCCGCGACCGTGCCCGAGATGTTCGCCAATTCTCGTGTTTCCAAGAAGATGGAAGCGGGTGGCTCGCCCATGCACATCATGACACGTGACGAAGTGATCGAGATGTGGGCGCAGCGCCAGCAGACGCTGAACGAATTGCTGGCTGGTCTTTAACCGACCCAAATCGGGGCGGGTAGAACCCGTCCCGGACAACCAATCGAGGACCAAAATGAACGCTCCAAACGACATAGCCCCCGAAATCGCCGAAGTGGACCGGATCGTGGCACATGCGCGCAAGGCTCAGGCTGCCTATGAGGCTAAAGGCAGTCAGGCGCTCTATGACAAGGCGGCGCTGGCGGCAGGCTGGGCGATCATGGAACCCGCGCGCAATCAGGCGCTGGCAGAACTGGCGGTTGAAACCACCGGGCTGGGCAATGTCCCCGATAAGATCACCAAAAACCACCGCAAAACTCTGGGTCTTCTGCGCGACATTGCCGAGGCAAAGACATATGGGGTCATCAGCGACGATCCTGAAACAGGCATCACGGAAATCGCCCGTGCGATCGGCGTCGTAGGCGCGGTCGTTCCCTCAACCAATCCGGCCGCTACACCGGCCAACAACATCATTAATGCTCTCAAGGGTGGCAATGCTATCGTCGTCGCCCCCTCGCCCAAGGGCGTCGCATCCTGTGAGATGCTGCTAAGTTTCATCCACACCGAGTTTGACAAGCTGGGGCTGGATCGGAACCTGGTCCAGATGATCCCCGCACCGGGATCAAAGGCCAAAACACAACGGCTGATGGAGACCTCGGATCGGGTGATCTGCACCGGCAGTCAGAACAACGTCCACCGGGCCCAGTCCTGCGGCACACCGGCCGTCGCGGTCGGCGCGGGCAATGTCATCGTGATTGTCGATGAAACCGCCGATCTGTCGGCGGCCGCGGCCAAGATCACAGCGTCAAAGTGTTTTGATAATGCGACTTCGTGCTCGTCCGAGAACGCGGTTGTGGTGGTGGACGCAGTCTATGACGACTTCGTCGCAGCAATGGCGGCCGAAGGCGGTGCGCTGGTCCCTGCTTCCGATGCCGCAGGGATCATTGCACGTCTCTGGCCGGACGGGCACCTCAACCGATCGGCGATCGCTCAGGATGCCGGCAAGATGCTTGATGCGTTGGGGATGGCAGACAAAGCACCCGACGGCACGAAGTTTCTGGCAGTAGAGACCGATGGGATCGGTCCCGATCATCCTCTGTCTGGGGAGAAGCTGAGCCGCGTTTTGGCGCTGTACCGGGCGTCGGACTATGCGGCTGCCAAGGCCACTGCAGCGCGTGTCCTAGCCCATCAGGGGGCCGGACATTCGGTTGGCATTCACACCAGCGACGACGCGCGCGCTGTTGAGTTGGGCCGAGAGTTACCCACCTGCCGGGTTATCGTGAACCAGGCGCATACCTTTGCAACAGGCGGCAGCTTTAACAACGGAATGCCCTTTTCCCTGTCCATGGGATGCGGCAGCTGGGGCGGAAACTCTATCGATACGAACCTGCATTGGCGACACTTCGTCCAGACCACCAAAATTGTGCGTGAAATAGCCCCACGCGAACCCGCGCTCGAGGACGTATTCGGCGCGTATTGGAGGGAGGCTGGCCAATGATGGAACCGCCCATAGGAACGGTCCGCGATTGGCTGGACCTAAGAGCCGATCAGGGCGGAACCGGGTTTGTTTTTCCCGATGGCGCACAGGATTTGAGCTGGGCTGAATTGCGCGGTTCGGCCAAAAACGTCGCAGGCATGCTAACCCGCCTTGGGGCGCAAAAAGGCGAAAGCGTCGCCCTTATCTATCCTAATTGCCGCGAGGCGCTTGTCACCTTGTTCGGCGTTCTCTATGGCGGATTCCGGGCAACAATGATCAATCTCGTCGCTGGCGACAGTGCCGTGGCTTATGCCCTTGAACACAGCGGCGCGCGCTTTGCCTTCGTGCACCCGGATCAAGCCGAGTTGTTCGGCCGAACTGCCGACCCTGCCGTGACCACACCTTTGCAGATCGTCGATGCTGGTGACGCAGATAACGAGCTTTATGACCTGACGCCCGATGATCATGCCCTTCTCATGTACACCTCAGGCACAACCGGCAGACCAAAGGGCGTTGTTCATACCCATTCCAGCCTTTTGGCAGGCGGCTGGACCACCGCCGTCGCACATGAACTGACCGACACGGATCGCGGTTTCTGTGTCCTGCCGATCTATCACATTAACGGTCTTTGCGTGACCGTGATGGGAACGCTCGTCTCGGGCGGGTCACTGGCTATGTGCGAACGGTTTTCGGCCAGCCGGTTCTGGGACAATCTTGGAAAAACTGAGGCAACTTGGTTTTCGGTAGTCCCGACCATCATCTCTCATCTGCTGCAATCCGACACCAACCCGGACAGCCAAACCCGTCAGCGGTTGCGGTTCGGGCGCTCTGCCTCATCCGCGCTGGCACCGGACGTACAACGGGCTTTCGAAGAACGGTTCGACGTTCCCATCGTCGAAACCATGGGCCTCACCGAAACCGCCGCGCAGATCCTTTCGAACCCACTTCCGCCAGGTGTGCGCAAGATCGGCTCACCAGGTGTTGCCTATGGAAACGACGCCGCGATCCGGGATGCGAACCAACAGCCCGTCCCACACGGAACCGAGGGTGAGCTGGTCATACGCGGACCAAATGTGATGCTTGAATACCTTAAGGATCCGGATGCGACCGCAGGCACGTTTACTGCCGATGGATGGCTTCGCACCGGCGATCTGGCGCGCATGGATGAGGATGGATACGTCTATGTCACGGGCCGCTTGAAAGAGCTGATCATCAAGGGCGGCGAGAACATCGCCCCACGTGAAATCGACGAGGCGCTTTATTCCCACCCCGACGTTGTCGAAGCCGCAGCCTTTGCACGCCCCTGCCGCAGCTATGGCGAAACCGTCGAGGCCGCTGTCAAAATCCGGGAAGGGTCCGAACTGACCTCGCTGACTCTTTTAGAAATTTGTGAGACCAAGCTGGGTCGGTTCAAATCCCCTGACGAGGTTCACATTCTGCGCGATCTGCCAAAGGGGCCATCGGGTAAGATTCAGCGCAACCGGATACTCGAAATCGTTGACGATCAGGGCTGAGTACCAGCAGGACTATTCCCGCTGGCGCGCAGCCGGGGCCGACCCGGTGCATTGAACGACGCTAAGTCTTGCGCCGTTTCGGCAAGGCGTCTCCACCTTTTCCCGGTTTCGCAATCGTAGTACGGGTGCGGTTTTTCTTGCTGCTGGGTTTTCCCTTGGGCGGCGGTGGGCCTTTGGTGGGTTTACCGCCGGGCTTTACGCTCGCGTCTTTAGTTTTGCCGGCAGGTGCTTTATGGGACTTCTTCTTTGCGCTTGTTGCCGTGAATTTGGCATCCGCATCACCCGTTGTGCCGGTCCCTGACGAGTCCTTGCGCTGTACCGAGCCAGAATCTTTGAATCGGGTTGGTTTGGAACGCTGTTCCGCAGGTTTTTTGGGCTTGCGATCTTCGGGCTTAGGTTTGCGGTTACGGGGCGTCGGGGCATCGTTCCAATCGACCGGGGTTGTATCCCCTTTGCGCGGACGCGGTTTACCCTTGGGTGGGCGGTTGGACTTTGGACGCTCAAACGCTGGCACGTCAGGCGCGCCATCCAAGCGCACAACGTCTTTCGAACCTTCGATTTTCATACCCGGTCCAACAGCCGCCAGAAAGCCCGCAACACTGACTTCGCGGATCTCGACGTAAGACACATCATCGGCAATCCGGATCGCACCGATATCGTCTTTGGTCAGATCACCGGCCTTGCAGATCATCGGCAGCAAATGGCGCGGCGAGGCATTTTGGTTGCGACCTTCAGACAAGGAAAACCAAACGCTCGGACCAAAGGCGGCCCGGGGTTTCGGGCGGTCCGCCGTCACAGGGGCCAACTCTTCCGGCGCTGAGTGGCGCAATTTATACTGACGGAGATACGCTGCCGCAATTTGTTCAGGGGTAAATTTTTCAACCAGGTGCTGAACCGCACCCTGTTCGCTTTCGGTAACTTCGACTTGCCAGTCATCCGAGGCGAGCATCCGCGCCTGATCCCGTTCGTTCACCTCATCCGAAGACGGGGCGACGCCCCAATCCGCCGTGAGTTTTGCGAACTTCAGAATACGCTCTGCCTTTTTCCGCGATGACGGTTCGACCACCAGGGCACTGACGCCCTTTCGCCCTGCCCGGCCCGTGCGCCCAGAGCGATGCAATAGCGTCTCGTGACTGTTGGGCAGCTCGGCATGGATCACTAGATCGAGGTTCGGCAAATCAATTCCGCGCGCCGCGACATCTGTCGCCACACACACCCTCGCACGTCCATCGCGCATCGACTGCAACGCGTTAGAGCGTTCACTCTGCGTCAGCTCACCGGACAGTGCCACCACAGAAAACCCGCGGTTTGAAAGCCGCGTGGTCAGTCGTGACACCATCGCGCGGGTGTTACAGAAAACGATGGCATTGGGAGCTTCGTAATACCGCAATGCATTGATGATCGCGTTATCCCCGTCCCGCGGCGCCACCATCATCGCACGATATTCGATATCGGCATGTTGGGTTTTCTCGCTGACAGTGCTCACCCGCTCGGCATCGCGCTGATAGCGCGTTGCCAGGCTAGCAATGGCGCGTGGGACCGTAGCCGAGAACAGCAACGTTTGCCGGTCTGCCGGGGTTTCATCCAGGATGAACTCAAGATCCTCGCGAAATCCAAGGTCCAGCATTTCATCTGCTTCGTCCAGAACCACAGCCCGGATCGCGGTCAGATCAATGGAACCACGCATGATATGATCGCGCAGGCGACCCGGCGTTGCGACAACAATATGCGCCCCACGCGCCAAAGCCCGGCGTTCATCACGCATATCCATGCCACCGACGCACGAGGCCAGAAACGCGCCCGCAACAGAGTATAGCCAGCTCAGCTCGCGCTTGACCTGCATGGCCAGTTCCCGCGTTGGCGCAACCACCAAAGCCAACGGCGCGCCGGACGCCCCGAACGTCTCATCTTCGCCCAGCAATTGCGGTGCAATTGCCAACCCAAACCCGATGGTTTTTCCCGATCCGGTTTGCGCCGACACCAACATATCGCGCCCTTCCAGCTCAGGCTGTGTCACGGCCTGCTGGACTTGTGTCAAAGTATCGTAACCCTTGCGGGCAAGCGCATCTGCGATGGTCTGTTTCACGGTGGTGTTCTTTGTATCAGCCGGGGGATACGTGCCTTGCGGTATTGCAATCAGCGCATCTTCCAAGGTTAAAGACCGCCTCTTAACGGGAGTCGCTGGCAATGTATAGCCGTGTCTTTTGTGGTGACCGAAGTAAAAAACCGCCGGTCACGAGGGTGTATTTTGATGAACTGGTCTGCGGCTTCAGCCAACTGTCAAAAGCCGATGCGAAACCAATACTTTATCAGTTAAAGTGGTGCCCGGGGGCGGAGGTTCTGTTCCTCCTACAGGCACTTCTTCAGCTGGTGTCTCCAGCAAAACAAGGGGTATGCGAGGTCGTGTGCTGCTGTCAACAGGCACCAAATGGTCTACGCAGTGGTCTACGGTGGCCTTCAGAACCCTTTAGCTGCCCCTAAAGCCCCGTTGCGGTTCCCGCGGGGCCGTACTCACACCGACACCTCCAGCGCCCCCTCACGCACCCCTGTGACCGCTCTAGGCCACCCGTGGTGCACTCATGGTTCAATGGGAGACCACCCCGGGAGGGGGGAAGACCCGAAGGGGACGTATGGGGAAAGGCGCAGAGATTTTTCTGGGAGAAACGAAGGGGGCGAGGGGTGCGTGCATTAGATAACTTGGCGGGGTGTAACCGGTGCATCGTCTCGTCGTCGGGATTGCTTCTTATCGTTAATTCTGAAACTCAAGCAAATCGTTGATAACAATAATAAAGAGTATTCCAGCCTCCTAATGAGAAGAAAACGCCGATTTGCGAAAACCAGCAGGGATATCGACACTATGGCCACAAGCGACAAGAATTCGAAAACTGCCAAGCCAAAGGCTCGTAAGAATTGCCAACACTGTAGGACGAAATACACCCCATTCCGCGCGACGTCTAAGTACTGTTCCGACAGCTGCCGAGTTCTGGCCTGCAATCAGCGCAAAGTAGAAGCTGCTGATAGAGCCACAAAATACGAAGACAGTATGCAACGCTCTCTCCGGTGGCACCGCAAGCAGGAACACCTGCTGCACCTAAGTGAAGATGAACTCAAGATACACATCGAAGCTAAGTGGAAAGCACGAGAAGAGAGAAATCAAAAAAGAAAGGCTGTGGCGAAGGAACGTTACGCGGATCGAAATTCTCTAAGGAATACGGAAATCATGCGCCGAAGAATGCAGTCAGAAGTTGAGAAACAGAAGCAACTACTTCAAGTGCACCACAATGCCTACCAAAAACAGGATACTGATGTCAGCGGGGTTTCAAAAAACCCAATGATCGAGACAAAGCGCAAGAGAGTAGTTGTCTCTAAACCAAGTTGAACAAAGTCAGGCGAGTAGACCAACGTGCTTTTCTTTGTACGCGGTCACAACAACAATAGCGTAGTCGAGACCAATACAGGTCCCAATAGTTGATGCGAAGATGGCAAGAGTGAAAGACAACATTCTTGAAACATCACCCCTTCGCGCATCCAAACAAAAAGTAACGAACTTAACGAGTAAGGACCAGAAACGGTCCACTGTTTATGCTCATTCTTGAGCAATCTGCAGTGTCCTGTGTACACGGTTCAACTGCAGAACTCCTCCTTACAGAACTACCCTAGTCCTTTAAGGATGGCCTCCTTGGGGGGCGGCTAATCTATTGTATTGCAATGGATTTATAACCCTCCCACCTCCAACTGCCGTGTTTTTGGATAATGAAAATACGACAACCTTATCCCAATAACTGCGGAACAAGCCCTTACAGGCACTTCTGCTCCAATAGGAAATACTGATATGACTAACGTCACTGTCATCGACACCATCATGGGTGCCGGTAAAACTTCTTACATCATCGAATATATGAACCGAGCTTACGTAGATGGACTGTTCAACGCTCCTGACCGTCGCTTCATCTACGTGACGCCTCTCTTGGATGAAGTTGAGCGGGTGAAAGACGCTTGCCCCGATCTCGGTTTTAAAGACCCAAAGCCGATACATGGTCGGAAGTTCTATGGTCTTCAAAAGCTCATCGACGACCGCGAGAACATCGCCACCACACATGAACTGTTCAAGCTGATCACTCAAGAGACCCGCGAGTCACTCATGAAAGCCAACTACACACTCGTCATCGATGAAGTGCTGACATGTTGTGATTTCTTCGATGGTTTAAGCAAGCATGATCAAGACGACTTGTTCACGACAGGTAAGGTGTATGTCGAAGAGGCTACGAACCGTCTTCGCTGGAACCATGATGAGCATGGAAACTATGTCGGAAAGTTCTCTCCGATCAAGCACCTCTGCGACAATGGCAACTTGGCTGTCTATGCGGATGGCAACCGGGGTAAACGTGTATTGATCTGGCAGTTCCCGACGGAGTTTCTTGAGTGCTTCGGTGAGGTCTTTGTCCTGACCTACCTCTTCCAAGGATCACCCATGCGGTCATATTTGGAGGCAGAGGGCGTGTCCTTTGATCTTAAGGCAGTATCCGGGTCTCGCACTTACGGTTACTCTCTCGTGTATTGGCTGGATCCGACGAAGATGACGCAAAGGCAAAGATCAGGGAGTTGGTCACAATCTATGAAGGCAAAGGCAACGACATCGGCACTCCAAAAGGTCGGGAGCAGCCGTTGTCTTCCTCTTGGTTCAAACGTGCAGACACAGCCACATTAAGTAAGCTGAGAGGGAACACTGTGACATTCTTCAAGAACCATGCCGAAACCCGCGCTGGGGAAAATGCATGGACTACCTTTAAGGACCATCGAACAAAGCTGAAAGGCGAGGGCTTCTCGGGAAAAGGATGCTGGACACCTCTGAACACTAAGGCAACCAACGCCTTCGCTCACAAGCGGTCTATGGCGTATCTGGCCAACAGGTTCTCGCTTCCAATTCTGAGGAACTTCTTCGCTGATCGCGGGATCGACATGAATGACGACATCTACGCGATCTCTGAGATGGTACAGGTGATCTGGCGCACAACAATTAGGAACGATGAACCTGTGATGTTGTACATACCCAGTGAAAGGATGAGAGGTCTATTCAGGCTGTGGCTAGAAACAGACAGCACGGCTGAGCTCATCGAAGCACTTCAACCGGAGACTACAAAACTTGCTGCTTAACAACGTGGCTCTCGCCTGAACAGCGGGAGCCTTTTCTAGCTTAGTGGGCGCGTATGTGTTTGCGTTCCTACCTTTTTTGATCTTACCGTGCTTAAAGATCCAAGATATCAATACAGATGTAAGCTGGTCCATAGAATGGCTTCTGGGTCGCACCGACAATGAATTTAAGAAAATAGCTTCGGCGCCTACCGGTGAAACCTAAGGTGATCCTCTGGGAGGGCTCTGGGAAGGTGATTGACATCTGAACCAAATGCATTCGCCGCATCACAAAATTTCCACATTATGACCCACGCAGTGACACCATAACGCGGAAACAATCAACTCATGGTGGAAGCAATATTTGCCCATTCGCGGGGGCAATTTAGGAGGCGTGATGAAGAAATTACTTTTGGCGGTCGTACTCTGCCTGGCAACGCCAGCCATCGCCGAGGTTCCGAGATACAATGCCAAAGAGTATTGCCAACAAGTCGCGACGGTGAGCGGCGGTTCCGCCATGATCTTGAACGGCTGCATGGACATGGAACAACAGTCCTACAACACACTTAAGCCCATTTGGTCGCGCATTCCCGCTCAGTCGAGAAACTACTGTGATGACGTGGCACGGGTTACAGGCGGGTCATACAATATCCTGCAAGGCTGCATAGAAATGGAAGCAGACGCTTCGAACCTCACGCGGACTTTCAAGTACTGATGCGCCTACTGATACCCATCGCACTTTGCGCTGCATCGCCCGCGCACGCCGACTTCATTGACACAACGTGGGCCGTGGTCGGTTTCGAAGGCGAGAAGCTTGGTCCATGAGCATGATGGAGGCTGTAGGGCGGTCTCAGTCGTTCAATCGAGGCTTTGCGGACGGGGTTTTCTTTACCTGTAACGGTGGCCTTTCAGCAACTTACAACGTCTATGAAAATGACGCGTTCTTCCAGAACCCGGAGTTCGAACTGTTCTTGCCCTATCGAGAAGGTATGGAATTGAGTTCAGAGCGACTGTTTGTGCACCGGATTTCGTGCACATCGAACGGTTTCAGCGCGATCTACCCTTTCATGACAAATGAAGCTCGCAAATCCGCGTGGTACCTGTTTGAAGGTGGGGTTTTCTCGCTCTTCGCGCCTTAAGGAGAATAAATATGGTCGATGCAATTGCTTGGGTGCTGGCTCTCGGAACGATGTTCCTCATGGTCTATATCCCATACAGAATACTGCGGTGGATGTGGCGTGGGCTAAGGGGGACGCATGTCGCTGATGCGCCCAAAGTTGCAACCTATCAGGACAAAATAGACGCCGCCCGGCAAGAGTTGATTACCGTCCCTTCCGACGACCTTAAGGAAGGAACGATGGCTGCGTCCATGCCGGTCCTTGATCCAACGCACTATGGCTATAGGCCGGTGGCGAAGGAGAGCTTGGTTGCTGTCCAAGACGATGTGACCAAGATGGAGTTCAAGAGCACAGGCAACTTCGGCGCGGTGGGCGGTTCCGTCTCAATACCTATTGCGAAGGGCGTTCGCTTCCGTGTCGGAGGCGGCAACGTAAAGAGGCATAAAGAATGGCAAGGCACATCGCATGGTCGGTTGTTGTTGACGGATAAGGCGTTCGTCTTTGAAGGCGATCAAAAGAACGAGCGTATCACATGGGGGCAGGTCGCGGACATTGAATTTCTGACGGATGGTTTCCAAGTTGCCAAGAGAACGGGACCGCCGCGAACGTTTGCAGTCAGTAACCCTGATCCTAAGTTCGCAGCCGTGTTGGATTTGATGCTGGACCGTGTGGGCTAACGCGAGCTTTGTTTTTAAGATTGATTCTGGTTGTAGCTCCCTCGGCCTTCTTCGCTTTGGTCACATCCGCAAAATCGAACACGGTTAGGTGAATGGAATCGGGCATCGCAAAGGCCGCTATCCATCGCGATCCAGTCATTCGACAAAAAGAGTCAGATGACCGCTCTGAGCCCTTAGCTGCCGATTGAGATCGGCCCTCGCGAATGCTTCTCTAGGTGGTGAAGCAGACTTCGGGTATCTGATCTGGGAGGGTTAGCCTTCTCATTTTGGCTTTCCAGTGTTTTAGTCAGCTTCGAGCCATTCTGGAGCAGTCTATGACGAGAAAAAGAACCGCCCTTTCTTTGTTAGTTATGTCGGTGGCAATCCCAATACCGACAACCTCAATGGCGAACCAGTGCGAGAGCGCCAGTTTTTCACCCATGCCTGACGTTGCTCTTATGATCGTCGCCCTTGAAGAAACGCCGAAACCACACTGCCGGGTCGTTGGAGTCATCGGTACCGAAACAGAGTTCGAGCTGCTTCTGCCAGATGACTGGAACGGAAAGTTCATAATGGGCGGTAGCGGAGGTTTTGCAGGAAACTTTGACAACGCGGCCGAGGGGTACTGGGGGGTTGTCGAAAAGGGATGGGCGACTGTTTCGACCGACACCGGGCACAAGGGAAACAACGTGAGCGCTGTTTGGGCGCTCAACAATCTCGAACGGCAGGTGTCGTTCGGGTTTCAAGCAGTGCACCGAACAGCGGTAATGGCTAAGGCGTTGATTTCAGAATATTACGGGTCCGAAAGCCAACGCGACCTCTTCTTTGGGTGCTCCCGTGGCGGCGGACAGGCATTGATGGCAGCACTGCGGTCACCTGATGTGTTCGACGGCATTTACGCCGGGGCCCCGGCCTATTCCTGGACCAAGGAAATGGCTGGCCGGTGGACCCACGACGCCCAGATAATGTATCCCGATCCGAACCAGATCATGACGCCAGTGATAGATGCCGATGCCCTTGCCGTCCTTTGGGGTGCGATCATGGATCATTGTGATGCACTGGACGGGCTTGAAGACGGGATTCTGAATGATCCAAGACAGTGTGACTTCGATGTCTCGACACTGACCTGCGGTGAAGGTCAAACCAATCAATGCCTCAGCCTGAAACAGGTAGCAGCAGCCAAAGCCATATACGGCGACGCGGAATTCGGCGGCTTCGTCTGGCCTGGGACGCCAATGGGAGCGGAATTGCCGGGCAGTCCGCTTGGCTGGGCGACCTGGATCACCGGAGGCTACGTGGATGGCGCCGACATCGATTTCCATCCGGGCTCGGAGGAGAGTGCGTTTGAAAGCCCAAAGATCCCGAACGCGCGTTGGGGATTTGCGACGGAGTTGATGAAATACTTCTTCTACGGCAACCCGGACTGGACCTACGAAGGTTACGATTTCTCAGATTTCGCGCACCAAGCGGCACGCCTCAGTCCGACAATCGACGCGGACAATCCAGACCTTTCTGAATTCCGGGCCAACGGCGGCAAACTCATCATCGACAACGGTTGGATGGACAGTTCGCTCACAGCCTACGGCACAATCGCCTACTACGAGAGCGTGCTGGAATTCGACCCAAACGCCCTTGATGACGTGCGGTTGTTTGTCCGTCCCGGCGTCACTCATTGTCGTGGCGGTCCTGGTCCGGACGGCACCGACTATATTGCTGCGCTGGAAGACTGGCTGGACACGGGCGTGGCACCCGACCAGCTTGACGCGCCCTACGCCTCGCCTGCGCCGGGTCGCCCCCCCACCGGACAAGGCGGACGGATCATCTGCGCCCACCCTGGTGTCGTGACCTACAATGGCAGCGGTGCCCCGAACGACCCGATGAGCTTCAGTTGCCGAGTTCCGCAATAGGCATTTAACTGGCAGGCTCAAAATGCACCGTTATCGTGTCAGAAGCCCGCTGCCCACATTTGGGATGAACATCTTTGACGAATGAGTTCTCCGCGAGATTGCTGACACTGCGATCGCTCTTTCTGGCGATGGCATCGGTGCAGCTTGTGACCGCCGCGTCGGGGACTCTGGTGGCGCTATACTTCGCCGAAACCGGCGCGTCACAGGAAGTTGCAGCACTCGCTCCGGCAGCTTACTCGCTCGGGTTCCTTATCGGGTGTTTCTACATCGCAGGGTGGATAACCAAGGTCGGCCACATCCGCTCCTTCGCCGCAGGCGCGGCCATCTGCATCGGCTCGACCCTGACCTTCGCGCTCAGCGAGCCCGTTCCGGTTCTGCTGTTCGTCAGGTTCGCGACCGGTGTTGCTACAGCCGGACTGTTCGCTCTGGGCGACGCGTGGATCAGCGTCTCTGCCGAGAAGGCCAGTCGCGGGCGGCTTCTGGCGGTTTATGCGACGGTGCTCGGCGTGATGTCCGTCGGCAGCCAGCTTATGATCCAAGTTTTGCCCGAAGACCTCAACGAAGCCTTCATCGTGGTTTCGCTGCTCTATTGCGTTGCAATTGTCGTGCTGACCGCCGCGCGATCTGACCCTCCTACCGTCCAGTCCAGCGCCAATGTGCGGATTCGCGGGTTGTTCAAGGACTCGCCCACTGCGTGGGTCGGAGCATTTACGGTCGGAATGGTCGCAACGACATTGCTCAACGTTACGCCCTACAGAGCCGCCACTTTCGGGATCAGCACCAAGGAGATCGCTCTCCTAATCGGTGCACTGTATTTCGGACGGGTTCTCTTCATGTACCCGCTCGGGTGGGCATCCGACCGCTACGACCGGCGGGTCATCATTCTTATCAACGGAGTAATCGCCTCAGCCCTGCTTTTATATTTCTCGATAGTTGGCAGCGGTGACGGGTCGGCCTATCATGCGATTTTCGGAACAATCCGGCATTCGGTATTCCTCGGCCTCATGTTGATCCTGGGCGGAGCCTTGCTGACAATGTATTCGCTTCTCGTCGCACACGCGATGGACCGAACGCCCCCCGTCTATGTCGCTGCAGCCTCGGTGACGATGCTTTTTGTCACGACTGCCGGAGGTATTGCAGGCCCGTTAGTTGCCAGCCTTGTTTCAGCGGTCTTCGAGGATTCTGCGTTGCACTGGGTGCTGTTCCTCATGATGGCTGGCTTCACGGTGTTCGTGAGCGTCAGATTCTCAAAACGCGACGCCTCTTCGCCAGCCGAGAAGACCAGTCACGTCGTGGCGGGAACGACCAGTACCGAGGTTGCGCCAGACAACAAAAGGTAGGGGAAGATACGTGTCGCATGGGGAAGGAAACGGGCTGCTCTTGGATTGGCCGATAGCGCTGATTTGGCTAACGTTGGGCATCGGTCAACTTGCAGCTCTACTTTAAGCAGACCTTGTTTGAGTCGCTTTGCAACTTGCGAGCAGAATGAACGTCTAATGCATCCGGCGCATTAACATCGCTTAGAGTGCTCGCTTTGTCCGGATAGCTGTCTTTCACGCCAAATGCAGCGAATGTCTACTTCGAGCCCAAAGCAGTCAATCGTTCGACTTTTCCGAAATACTTAAAAAAATGCACTGCATATCAAAAACGGGTGTAGCCTCACTTGTGTAGTTAGGGGAGAACGCTAATGCAAACAAAGGACCCGGCAAATTCAGCAAGGTACGCTCAGCGCTTAATTGTCTCTAGTTCCACGTTGGGTGCCTTGGCTTATTTGCTATTGCCGGGCCACGCATACGCCCAAAGCTCACAGGCCTGCGTAGAATTGGGCGCTCCCCGGATAGAGTATTCATCAGGTTCTGAAACCACTCTTGCAAATCAAAGTATCTCAACGACCGAGCGAACATGCCTTCCGATCCCAAACGGGCCCATAACAGGGCTAACGATTGGGAACTCTACTATAACGTCTTCTGGTGAAATTGAGTTGTATGTCCCAGGACAGAACTTGGTTCCCAGTAACGCCTCGGTATTGACGCTGCTGAATGTGGACGTCGCAGCGGGCAGTGGGGATTTTGTTTCTCGAGAAGCGCTGGCTACGAACATAAACGGCAAGCTAAGAGTAAACCTCATAGGAACATCCATAGGTTCAGGTCGTTCCATGACGTTTGCGCCCTTCAACGGCGCCAACATCGACCCTACAGAAATGTATTTTCAATCCGACCGCCCGTTAACCTACGACAACCTAACGGTCATGGGAGCTACCGAAGTCGTTTTCGGTGCGTACTTCATCCAAACAAGGATTGTTGATGCGTCCGATTTCACACTGACGAATAGTTCGATTTCTTCAACCAGTGACCTGGCGATAGCAGCAGGCACGACTGTTCGGCTTGATGCAGCAAGTAGTTTGAACACCGTAAACTTTGAGAATTTTGGCACGTTGGCCGGTACGGGAACCGTGAACGCGTTCAACTTCACAGTTAAGAACGGCGGGGTGCTTTCCCCGGGCTTTTCAATTGGTACACTTAATAACAGTGGCGGAATCGCCTTTGAATCTGGGTCAAAGCTCTTAAGTGAAGTCGATCCGACTGCCGGGCAGAAAGCGGACTTGGTGTCATCTAGTGGGCCGGTGACAGGAATTAACAGCGCCACAATCCAAGTAGAGGCTGCTCAGCCCGGTCTGACTGCGCAAGACTATGCGGCCGGCAACAATTACACGGTTCTTCAAGCCTCGAGTATTGATGGGGACTCACCGACGCTCGTTGCAGGTGGATCTCTGCCAGCTTTGTCCAATCTGACGATAGCCAATACGCCCACCGCAGATGGTCAGGTCGACATTGCATTCACTGCACAACCAGTCTCAAGCTTACCGCAGAACCCGGCGGTTACCAGTTCGCCAAACGCCAGCAACCTCGCTGGAGCGGTTGCTAATACCACAAACACATCACCGGGGACGGGGCTCAGTAGCGGTTCAACAATTGGTGCCGCTGTCAATACGCTCACCAATTCAGGTCTGGCTGGGTTTAATCGCGTGCATGCGGAACCCTATTCCTCCAACCTGACTATTGGGCTTGAGCAACTAGACCTGATAACAAACACGGTTCTGAGCCATGCTGACTGCCGCAAATATCAAGCAGTTGGTTTCAACAATCAAAACAGACCCGTCGCATCAGGTGGCATCGACACGGTCCACAGCCCTAGTGACGCAATCGACTGCTCTGATCGGCGCTGGTGGATCGACACGGCCTATTTGAGCGGGGACGTTGATGGAAGTAACGGCCTCGGGACATTCGACTATTCGCTCGGCACTATTTTGGTCGGCGCGGATGTCTTCAGTTCGGAAAGAGGGGTCGTTGGCGTGTACGCAGGATTCGGGACATCCTCCATGGATGAGCACGATCAAGTTGATCAGGACTTTTCGACCGACAGCTATCACGCGGGCGTCTACGGGCGTACAACGACCGGAACGTGGGAGTTCTCCGGGCTAATCGGTTACATGTTCGGTGAAACTGACGCCAAGCGGAATAACCCATCTGTAGATGGGTTTACGGGAGGCGAGGCAAAGTCGGATTTGGACCAAGAAGGCATTCACGCCGGTATCCAGGCACGGAAGCTGTTTAATCTGGACAGTGGCGCAAGAGTTTCCACGGTTTTCGGGCTAAACTACGGGCGCATCCAACAAGGCACTGGAACAGAAACCGGAGGCGGCGATTTCAACTATTCAATTGAAAAAGCGGATGCAGAGTCTTTGGTCGCCTCGATTGGCGTCGACTATCAACGGGACTTTTTGAGTGACAATGGTGTGCTAACCCCAATTGCCTTTGCTCGCTACGAGTACGACTTTTTTGCCAACAAGGATGGTGAGCATGAAGTCACGGTTACAAGCCCGGTATTTGGGACATTTACACAGGTCGGGCAAAACCGAGGAGCCAACGGCTTCGTTCTCGGGTTGGGGCTAGGGTATCAAATATCCGAGCAAGCCAGACTAACAGCAGGATACGGCTATTCGGTACGTTCAAATGGTCAAGAACATGGTTTGGGGGCAAATCTTAGTGTTCGATTCTGATTTCGTGACACAGTTGTTTCTTTTTTGACATCATACACGTTGACCACAGTTGTTGCGGCAATCATCGATGAGCCCTGTGGACGTCAGCTTTGTCCGCAACTCGGTCATAGCCGGGATTTCGGCGAACGTCCGGTGTTGGTAAAAATCTGCCGTTGAAGTCCTGACCTGTTTATAGGTCCAGAGCCTAAGGGGCACGGATATTGGGAAATTCCGGTTCTGGGGACATGTTTGACCTCACGAACTCTTCTCAAGGTTGCTCGTCGCCCCCTTCGTTTCTCCCAGAAAAATCTCTGCGCCTTTCCCTATACGTCCCCTTCGGGTCTTCCCCCCTCCCGGGGTGGTCTCCCATTGAACCATGAGTGCACCACGGGTGGCCTAGAGCGGTCACAGGGGTGCGTGAGGGGGCGCTGGAGGTGTCGGTGTGAGTACGGCCCCGCGGGAACCGCAACGGGGCTTTAGGGGCAGCTAAAGGGTTCTGAAGGCCACCGTAGACCACTGCGTAGACCATTTGGTGCCTGTTGACAGCAGCACACGACCTCGCATACCCCTTGTTTTGCTGGAGACACCAGCTGAAGAAGTGCCTGTAGGAGGTACAGAACCTCCGCCCCCGGGCACCATCCCTTCAGCTATCCCATTGGTATCAATCCAGCTTTTAGCAACTGCTTGGAGCCGTAGACCATGTCGGCTCACGTGACTGCCTTCATCCACTTCTGGAGAACCTCAAGCGGGTACCCTGAGCCATAGCCGTGGTCTACACCGTCCGTTCGCCAGCCCCCGATCTGATCAACAATGTCGGCGGGACGCTCAACCGCCCTGAGGCGATCCCGCATTGAATGGCGGAAGCTGTGCATAGTGCATCCTGCTGGCGTGTACTCTTTCATCCATTTGTTCAATGCGGCACTGGCAGCGTTCGCGTTTGTTGTCTCCGTCTTGTTGTATCGTGGGAAGGCGAACTCTGACGGACCGTCCTGAGCGAGGATACGCTGCGCCGCCCAACGCGCCTGACCTTCAAGTGGCACTTCGCGCTCGCTGCCTTTGGTCTTCAGACGCCGCCACGAATGGTGACGAACACAAACAACGAGAGACCCATCTTTCTTGGTGACGATGTCTTCCTTGCTCAACCCTGCAGCTTCGGCGAGACGCATTCCAGTGTCCGAGACCAGCGCAACAAGCCAACGGAGGTCGTCGTCGATCTCTCGACATTTCGATTGGACGGCTTCAAGCTTGTCAGCAGGGATTGGGCTACGGTCGGATACACCCGCCGTACGGTCATAGTAGACCCCAGCGAAGGGATTGTTCAGCGTCAGACCCTGCTCACTCGCTGCAAAGTTCGTGACGGCTCGTAGTGTGCCAAAGACCCGGGTCAAACTGCTACCTGCCAAGCCTTGTGCAATCAGTGCATCACGGAACTTGTTTGCGTCAGCTTTGGAGTAGACATCGAGGTGCTTGTCACCGCAGGCATCGATTACGTAGCCACACGCTCGCTCAGCGGCTCGGTGGAACGTGACCGGACGGCCCTTGCCCTTCTGCTCAAGGTATATCGCCACGGCCTCTGACAACAAAACAAATGAAGACAAACTTACATGTGAAACAGAAGAAGACCCTATCGCACCTGTAGCTCCCATCCTCAGCATGTGCTTTCCCGGCAGCTGCACATCTTGTGATCTGAGGTGGAACCAGTAGTCATCGAGCTGGTCTGCTGCCTTTCTGGCACGAGCTTCAGCGATCTTTCCTGACCGTGTACGCAGCGAGTAAGCGATCCGTGGCGACGAATAGTGGCGAAGCAGCTCTTTCGGGATGCGACGACTGAAGTAGAAAACTCCATCTTTTACGAAGGTGAACGTGGGCGAAATGGTCTCCGACATGGTCTACGGCTCCAAGCAGTTGCTAAAAGCTGGATTGATACCAATGGGATAGCTGAAGGGATGGTGCCCGGGGGCGGAATCGAACCACCGACACGAGGATTTTCAATCCACTGCTCTACCCCTGAGCTACCCGGGCACGGGAACGGCGTTTGCCGTTGGGTGGAGGCCTTCTATGACTTGCCACTGGCAGTGTCCAGAGGCTTTTTCACATTTTTTCAATGTGGACGTTGTTGCTCTGCTTCGGGATCGGAAACTTCGGTTTCAACGTCCTCTTCCCGCTGCGATGGAACCGCGTAGGACCCGTTCAGCCACTTGGCCAGATCAATATCAGCACACCGTTTCGAACAGAATGGTCGAAACTCGGTTACAGACTTTTCTGCGCAGATCGGGCAGCTCATTTCAGCACTTCCGACAACGGGATACGACCGCGTTTGCGCTGTAGCTCGTAGTGGCCAAGAGGGGTCCAGCCTGCCAGCGTGGTTTCGACCGAATCTGCCTTCAACGCAGCGCGCAGAGAGGCTTCGAACCCACGGCGATCCTTTTTTGGCATTGGTGCTAGGTCCAGAGTGATTTGCCCCCCAAGACCGCGAACGCGCAAGGCACGGGCAAGCCCCTTGGCACAGGCGAAATTGACCTTGGTTCCGGCTGCCATCGACGTGTCGGACCCGGTGTTGACATCCACAGCGACCAAGGCCCGGGTGGGCTGAATATATAGATACCCGCCTCCGGGCAGTGGCTCGGAAATACCACGCGCCACGTCCAATGCATCCAATACGCCATGCGTTTCGAAACTGCCCGGCTGTGTCACAACCTCAGCTGGGTCAGTCCAGTCGCGCCAGGCCAGAACATGGGGTCCGTCACCTTCCAGCAGCAGCTCGGGCTCAGTTCCCGGATCGTTCAAAACCTGATCCGCATGGGCCAGCATCGCACCGATATCTTCGGCGATTTCAGCCGCACCTTCGCCCTCACAACAGGACCGCAGGATCAGGCCATGGCTGCTGCCCTCCATGCTCTCATGAGCGATCTCAAGAAGGCGGTCACGCTCATCTTCGTCGTGGATGGAACGTGAGATATTCAAACCGGGCGCATCAGGCGTGACGATCGCATAGCGGCTTTTGAACAGAACCCGATCAGTCACTGGCAGTGCCTTACCGGGTTCAGCATAGCCCGTCACCTGAACCAACATCAGTGCACCGGGTGCGAGCCCTTTGACCTGTCGCAAGAAAGCCGGACCGTCAGGCGTGGTCAGGAACATGCCGCCCTGCCCTTTGACCGGTCGGTCGGCACGGGCGCGGTAAATCGTGCCCGGCGCGGGCGCGTCCGCTGCAATCAGGAAATCGTCCAACTGACCGTCGACCATAAGGGCGGCAGCTTCGCGGTTTTCGATGTGATCCAGAACGATGGTTCGACCCTTCATGACACCTCACGATACAGGGGATAGCCGATGCCTTGCAAAAGCGCGGCGGTCTCGGACAGGGGGAGCCCCACGATGCCGGTAAACGAACCAGAAATCCAAGGGATGAAAGCCCCGGCAGGGCCTTGAATGGCGTAAGCGCCTGCTTTGCCCTGCCAGTCTCCGGTCGCCAGGTAAGCGTTGATTTCGACGTCTGACAGGCGTTTGACCTTGACCTGAGACACCACATCACGTTGCAGAACTCGGTCCCCGCGCCGTACAGCGACCGAGGTGATTACGCGGTGCCGTCGACCGGACAAAGCATGCAGGAATTCAGCCGCCTGGCCCGCGTCTTCCGGTTTTCCCAGAATACGGCGACCCAGTGCGACAGTGGTATCCGCACAAAGAGTTACATCGTCGCCATCGGCCTGTACCGCCTGCACTTTTGCCCGCGTAATGCGATTGCAATATGGCACCGGCAGCTCACCTTTCAGCGGCGTTTCATCAATGTCGGGTGCACGGATGGCATCGGGCTGCACGCCAAGCTGGGCCAACAGGTCCAGCCGCCTTGGGCTGCCCGATCCTAAGATAAACGCCATTGCGGCAGGCGTTACTTGAAGCGGTAGTTGATCCGACCCTTGGTCAGATCATAGGGGGTCATCTCGACCTGAACTTTGTCGCCGGCCAGAACACGGATGCGGTTCTTGCGCATCTTGCCTGCCGTATGTGCGATGATCTCATGGCCGTTTTCCAGCTCGACCCGAAACGTCGCATTAGGCAGGAGTTCCTTCACGACACCGGGAAATTCGAGCGTATCTTCCTTGGCCATGTTGTCTCCACATTTAAGTTGCACCCGCAGAATCTGCGGGGATGTGCGCTTAAATGAGCCTATTTTGGCCCTATTTCAAGGGCGGAATCACCTATAGGGCGGATATTGTGACCGAATCGACTCGGGGTGATTGCTCATCCCAATGAGTTCGGTTGAGGACATGGCCATCGGAACGCACACAGGCGATGGCCGACATGTCGACTTCAGCATAAGTCCAGCCGGGTTGGTTCAGGGTGTCTTCGGCCAGCACTCCGGTCGCGGGAAAGCCCTTGTCCGGTGGACCAAATATACCGCCAGTGCCGGTGTTCAGATCAACGGCTTCGGACCAATCATTAGCGCCCACCAGGGACGACATCACCGTAACGCATTGATTTTCCAATGCTCTGGACATCGCGCCGATACGCACCCGCCAATAGCCTGACAACGCCTCGGTGCAGGATGGGACAAGGATAAGGTCTGCCTCGCTGAGAGCACGACCCAACAGCGGGAACTCACTATCGTAACAGATCAGCACCCCGATTTTGCCCAGCGCAGTATCGAACAGTTTCAGTGGGCCGCCAGGGGCAATATCCCACGACTCGCGTTCGAACCGGGTCATGATCTGTTTGTCCTGATGGTCCTGTTTGCCATCTGGCGCATAGAATGCAGCCCGGTTCACAGGTCGACCAGGGCCATCCACAACCGGGGCCGATGCGCCCAAAATGTACGTCTTGTACTCCTGCGCGAGGCGCCGGTGCAGATTTCGCACATCCGCCATCCGATCCGAGACCGCGTGGATCGACCGCTCCAGATCACCCGCCACCTCGGCCCCGTCGAGCGTAGACAGCTCCATCGCGCCATATTCAGGAAAAACCAGCAGGTCCGCCCCCTGCCCCGCGGCGTCTGAGACCCAGCGGTCCAGCTTGTCTTCATACTGCGCCCAGCTGTCGAGCCAATCGAGGTTATAGGCGGCAGTAGCGACTTTCATGGGCTATCCTTGCGGTCCAAACTCGGGCGAATTTAAGTGTGAGTTCGCGGTCTGTATAGCCCCATCCTGTCAACATGTGTATTGAATGAACAACTCCACTGTGGGCTCAGTGCCGACTTCTTTTTCAAGCGCAACATCCATCACAACGAGTGCATATGCGTCTTCCAGTTCAGCCATTGGGTTAACAACGGCACAGGGAACTGGCAAAATCTTGCGGGAGAATTGGCAAGCCCCTTTTCATTTTCGGCCAAATCATCGTAGAACCCCGTTAGTCTTCGAACCGGCAATGAAGCGTCTTGGAATACAGCACCTACAAAACAAATACGATTTGGCCGCGCCTGTCCGGCACCGCCCGAACCGCGATTGCGGTGGGTGTTTTTTGTCTTGTCTCCGCCTGCTCCGAGCGTCCAACCGATGCAGACCTCAATCCGGAACGTCAGTCAATGGCTTTGCGGGAGGTCGCGCAAAAGCAAGCCCGGGGGCAAAGGGTGTGGTGCGTTCCCTACGCACGGAACCTCAGCGGCATCCAAATTCGTGGCAACGCCAAGGATTGGTGGGGAAGGGCGCGCAGTACATTTGAACGCGGCAATGAACCAGCTGTCGGTGCTGTGATGTCGTTTCGGGCAACCCGCGGAATGCCCCTGGGTCATGTGGCTGTCGTGTCGGATATTGTCACGGACCGGGAAGTTATTGTGAATCACGCCAACTGGCACCGAAACAAGGTATCGTTGAAAATGGGCGTCAGGGACGTATCCAAACACAATGATTGGACCTTGGTCCGTGTTGAAACCCAACCGGGCCGGTATGGCAATTTCTACCCAGTGAACGGGTTTATCTATCCGAAATATGACGGGTAGCTCAGTTTCTCTTCGCGTCCACCGCGAGGCATCGGAATGCGCCAAGAGCGTTTCCTGCTTCGGCCGTGAATCGCGGGCACTTACCGTTTGCGCGGGGATGCAGAACGTCGATATCGTCCACAGAGAACAGAAAACTATCTATAAAGCCCGCATCCAAAACTGCAGTCGCTTTGCTGTTTCGCCCTCTTCGCCAACATCCTTCCAAGAAAACTGCGCGATCACACCACGCAGCGGTTCGTATCCACGCGCGTGCCAGAAGGCATCCAGGGGGCGATAGTTTTCCGGACGCATCGGGTGATCAACAGGGCGCTGCACGCTGCAAAAGGCGCATTTTCTGAAGCCCAGCTTGCGTGCGTGTTCCTCGCGAAGGTCAAAGAACTTATGGCCAACTCCCTGCCCTCGATAATCCGATAAAAGGACAGACTCGGCGCAATAGAAGACTTCGTTCAGATCCAGACCAGAGCCATCAAAGGCGGCAGCGAAATCATCAGCGTGGTCGGTCAGTGGGGCACCGGTCGAAGCGCCTATCAGGCGGTCTCTATCAAATGCCCCGACCACGATAGCCTTATCGCTGTCCCGGTAGGACTGAAGGTACTTCCGCTCGTATTTGATGTCGCCGTCATACAGATACGGCCACGCCCGAAACACCTGGATCCGCAAACGCGCCACATCATCCAAGGCATCTGTCAGCGCCGCCCCGGTCAGGGGACGAACAGCTGTAACCTCAGCCATTCGAGACCTGCTTGGTCCAGTCAGCGAGGTTGTAGAACGTGGTGACGCGGGTAATTTTGTCGTCTTTCAAGTCAAAGAACGACCCGGCGGGCAAGCGATAGGTCTGACCGCGGGCTTCGGGCAAACCCTCATCCGTTTGCAGATAGGAACCGTTCACAGTGAACTCTGCCGCAGCACGAGTACCGCCTGCGGCCTCGAACACCACGATATCCGTTAGGTGTTCCTTGTAGCAGCGGTTCATATGGGCGCAAAAGGCCGTGAATTTTTCCTTACCGGTGCGGATCTGGCCTTCGTTCACGTGATGCGCCACATCATCGGACAGGCAGGCCAGCATGCCGTCGACGTCACCGGCGTTGAAAGCGTCGAAATAGGTTTTGACGGTCTGGTTCATGGTCACTCCGTAGGTTCGCCCCAGCGGCCCTTCAGATGCTGAATGATCTGGTCGCGGGTCTGTCGGTAGTGAATTAACTTGTCTGCGCGGCTTTCGCCCAGTCCGGTAGGGTCCATTATTGGCCAATAATCGACATCCAAGTGAAAAATGCGCGTCAATTCCAGAGCCTGGCGTTGACTGGCCGGCGACAACGCAACGATCAGGTCGAACGAGCTTAGGTCGTCGCCCCATTCCTGCATTTCATCAAACGAGCGTGACCGGTGACGGGACAGTTCAACGCCGACTTCTTGGCAAACCGCGATGCAGAACCCGTCAATCTCAAGGTCATTTCGCACACCGGCGGATTGTACGTAGGTGCCGGTGCCGTAGAACTTTTTCATGAGCCCTTCGGCCATAGGGGACCGAACCGCGTTATGGTCGCAACAAAACAGGACCGACTGCGGCAAAGGCTTCACGCGTCAGCCCCCGAAATGCAGCACGCAGATCAGCGTGAACAAACGGCGTGCGGTATCGGTGTCGATGTCAGCCTTACCTTCAAGACGTTCTTGCAAAACGCGGCTGCCTTCGTTGTGGATGCCGCGACGGGCCATGTCGATGGTTTCGATCTGGCTGGGCGGCAGGGTCTTTACCGCGTTGAAATAGCTTTCGCAGATCTGAAAGTAATCTTTGACCACCTGGCGAAACGGCCCCAGTGACAGATGAAACTCTGCCGCCTTTTCCTCAGCCTCTGTGGCGATGTCGAAGACCAGCCGTTTGTCGCGGATCGATAGCTGCACACGGTACGGTCCGTCGGGCACGACACGGTCATCGCGTACAGGCAGCGCAAAGCTGTTTTCTTCCAGTAAATCATAGATCGCAACCTTACGCTCCTGCTCGATTTCGGGGGTCGGCGGTGGCAGGTTTCGGTCATCTAGTTCGATGTGCGAGATACGAGTCATAATGCGTGGTCCGTTCAGGTCGGGACAGACTTATCGCAATTAAAAATGATGAACAACGCAAGAGCAGATCAAATCGGATGCTCCGCAGGGTCGATTTGATGGTTTTTCAGAAGCTGATCGATCAGAGAGCCTTCATTAAAGCTCTTTACGCCTGAAAACATCCGACGGAACCATGATCCATAAAAGTGGATCGACATCTTGTCCTGCCACTCGAGAAAATCCAGCTTTGAGATATCTGGGTCGTTCCACAAAGCACGGAAGCGCGGCGGAATTGAATACAATTCGGTTCGCGGCGTTGCCATCGAATTCTCGTCGCTTTTAGAGACATAGTAATACAGCATTGGAGGCCCCAGGCTAAACAGGGGCAAACTCCAATACGTGGATTTTCCAAAGATACGCAGGTAGGCTTGTTGCTGATCTTCCGGCCACCAGGGCGGAACAAGATCGCTTTCGAATGCAAATTCGCACATCTGCTTTAACGCTAGGCTTCCAGATGGAAAGGCCAGAACGCCATTCATCAACCGTTGTTTGTTACGGTTCCCTTGCGGGAACAGGTAGCCCTGGTTCGTCTCGAACGGTCTGTTCGCATAGGCATCGGCATCCACCCAGATATAGTCCGTATCCTGCATAAGTTTCAGGCGGAACAGATCCGCATGAACGGCAACGGATCGGGTGATTGGATCACGGTAAATCTCGGACGTATCAAAAATTTCGCGTGCGTCGCGCGCCTCAATGTAGTCCGGAATATCCTCTAGGTCGCCATAGTGGTAGACGATCGGCTTCTGGTCCACATCCGCGAAGGATTTCAGGCACAAATGCTCCAGAAAACTAAACCGCTTGCCGATCCAGAGTGTTGCCACGCGTTCCAAGTCTGGCTCCTATTTGTCAGGTCCTTCGGTAAAGGCGCCGTTGAACAACAGGTTGTTTCAAGCCCCTACCTAGATAATCCGTGCAGGTTCGCGGCGGGTGTGACCCTTAGGCCATAAGGATTTAGCCGTTCAGACGCTTCAACCGCGCCGTTACTGAAAGTCCATGCGCCTCGAGGCTTTCGGATTGCGCCAGTTGCTCAGCTGCGGGTCCAATCGCACGCAGGGCTTCTGGTGTCATCCGGCTGAGTGTTGTGCGCTTGAGGAAGTCCATCACACTGAGACCAGAGGAGAAACGGGCCGAACGAGCCGTCGGCAGCACGTGATTGGGGCCGCCAACATAGTCACCTATGGCCTCGGGCGTGTACTGGCCCAGGAAGATCGCGCCGGCGTGGACAGTCTTCGCGCTCAGCGCCACGGGATCCGTCACGCACAGCTCAAGGTGCTCGGGCGCGATGCGGTTCGACAGTGCCGCCGCCTCGTCCAAATCACGCACGGTGATGATCGCGCCGAAATCACGCCAACTGGCCCCTGCGATGGCGCGGCGCTGCAGGGTTTCCAGGCGTTTGTCGACAGCTTTGGCGACGGCCTGTCCAAACCCGGCGTCATTTGTAATCAGAATCGACTGCGCGCTTTCGTCATGTTCTGCCTGGCTAAGTAGATCCAGCGCGATCCAGTCGGGATCATTATCCTTGTCGGCAATCACCAAAATCTCGGACGGACCGGCAATCATGTCGATGCCAACCTTCCCGAATACGCGGCGCTTGGCGGCGGCTACAAATGCGTTGCCCGGACCCGTGATCTTGTCGACCGCTGCAATTGTGTCGGTGCCATAGGCCAGTGCGGCAATCGCCTGTGCCCCGCCAATACGATAGATCGTGTCCACACCGGAAAGCTGCGCCGCCAGCAGGACCAACGGGTTCACTTGCCCGTCCGGTGTCGGCACGGCAATGGCCAGACGCTCAACCCCAGCGACCTTCGCGGGGATTGCGTTCATCAGCACGGAAGACGGGTACGATGCCAGCCCGCCGGGCACGTAGAGACCGGCAGCCGACACAGCAGACCAACGCCAACCCAGCATTGCGCCCGACGAATCTGTCCACTCGTGATCCTCTGGCAACTGCTTTTCGTGATAGGATCTGATGCGCTCAGCGGCCAATTCCAAAGCAGCCCGATCTTCGGACGAGACCTGATCCACAGCCTCGGTGATCTGTTCAGCGCTGAAGGCCATTGTTTCGGACGTCAGCTCCAGTCGGTCAAACTTGGCGGTCAGCTCGATCACCGCCGCATCGCCACGTTTCCGCACGTCATCGATAATCCCGGCGACAACGGCGTCCACATCCGGGCTGTCCTCGCGCTTGGCGGACAATAGTGTTTTGAAGGCGGTCTCGAATTCAGACGACGTCGTGTCGAGGAAAACAGGCATGTTCTGGCACTCCGGAGCGTTTGATCGGGACATACCGCCCAGATGGGCCGGCCTCAACCCTCAGTCCTGTAGGTGCAACGATTTGCGCATACTCAGACAGGACACGTCATTGCGCTGACTGCATCCTCTGGTGGCTTCCCAGCCGTGCCGCACATAGAAACCCTGTGCCGTTTGGGTGGCTTCAAGCTGCCCCTCGGCACAGCCAAAGTCGATAAGTTCTTGCTCAAGCGCCTTCAACAAAGCGCCGCCAATACCCCAACCAATGTGATCTGGAT
Organism: Ruegeria sp. AU67; assembly: GCF_900312795.1. Taxonomy (NCBI): domain Bacteria; kingdom Pseudomonadati; phylum Pseudomonadota; class Alphaproteobacteria; order Rhodobacterales; family Roseobacteraceae; genus Ruegeria; species Ruegeria sp. AU67. Next base: position 3,040 of record NZ_OMPH01000026.1, on the reverse strand, counting down.
CGATATACAAAAGCGTGATTTCTCCAGCTTCGGTCAGCCCACCGACTGCCGCAGTCTGCCCGTTATTCTCGGCAAGCCAGATTTGTACGCCGTTCCTGATCCAGCCCCTGATCGTCGCCGGATCCTTGTTTGCGGTCCATTGTGCGATCACCTTAGGATCATCCTGATGGTCCGCCGTGCAAAGCTCGGTAATTGACCGGACCAGAACACGGCTCAGATCGAACACGTCGAAAACGGTCGCACGACGCAGCACCAGACCTTGGGGGGGGGCCGGTGAATGCCTGCGCTATGCCGCGCTTATTCCGGATGGTGCGGTGCCTGACCGGATGGGGCCTGATACGGCCGGGTCACGTCCTTGAGGGTGACATCCAGCGCCTCGACCGACAAGCGGATCGTACCGTCCCCCGCCAGTGTCAGCATGATCTGCCCGGCACCGTCTTCGCCCGCTTCGAAATCAATCGACAGCAGGGACATCACCATTTCCTTGTCGCCGCGTTCGACCCCTTGGCTCGCCACAGACAGCACTGAATCGAAAACCAGAACCGACTGCACCCGTTCAAACGGGCGGTCGCGGCGGGCGGCGGCATCTTTGTCTTCCCAGCGGAACCGGTTCAGCAACAGGCCAAAGCGACGCTCAGAGGGCCGCCACGTCATCTCGGTGATTGGGAAAATCGCATCCTGCGCCAGGGTTGAGATCACCTGAAGGTCATCGGCGTCCTCGGCCCCCAGATTCAGTGGGGCCTCACGTCCGTCTTCGAAACTTGCATCTGTCATTGGCCTTTGATCCGTTCAATCTTTGCGCCCACGCCTTCCAGCTTACGCACCACATGTTCATATCCGCGGTCCAGATGATAGACCCGACTGACGGTCGTTTCCCCTTCAGCCGCCATTCCGGCCAGAATCAACGAGACTGAGGCCCGCAAATCCGTCGCCATCACCGGCGCTCCCTTCAGACGTTCAACCCCGGTCACGGTCGCCGTGCCACCGTGCACTTCAATATTCGCGCCCATGCGCACCAATTCCGGGGCATGCATGAAGCGGTTCTCAAAGATACGTTCTTCTAGAACCGAGGTACCTTCGGCCGTGCACATCAGCGCCATCATCTGCGCCTGCAAATCCGTCGGGAAGCCGGGAAACGGCTCGGTCACAACGTCCACAGCGTTAACACGGCCGTTCTTACGGGCAACCTTCAGGCCATTTGGGGTTTCTTCGACATGCACTCCTGCCGCATCCAGCTTGGCCGCAAAAGATTCGACCAAAGCCATCCGACCACCCAACAACTCAACTTCACCGCCGCACATGGCCGGGGCCAACATATATGTGCCCAGTTCGATCCGGTCGGTCACCACCTGATGCGTTGCACCATGCAGGCGATCAACGCCCTGAATCTCGATGGTCGAGGTCCCCTCACCCGAAATTTGCGCACCCATCTTGCGTAGGCACTCAACCAGGTCAACAATCTCAGGCTCACGCGCGGCGTTCTTCAGAACGGTCGTGCCTTTGGCCAGCGTGGCGGCCATAACGATGTTCTCAGTTGCGCCCACCGAGGCAAAGCGCATCTCATGCACTGCGCCTTTCAGCCCACCCGGGGCTTTGGCGTGCAAGTAACCGTCTTTAAGCTCGATCTCGGCGCCCAGCGCCTCAAGACCTTCGACATGCAGGTCCATCGGCCGCGCACCGATGGCACACCCCCCCGGCAACGACACAACGGCCTGTCCAAAACGCGCCAGCAAAGGACCCAGCACCAGATTGGACGCCCGCATCTTGCGCACGATCTCATAATCCGCTGTCTGACTGGTCAGATCATGGCTGGACATCGCCAGCACCTGACCATCCTGCAACGAGGACACCTCGGCCCCGAGCGATTGCAACAGCGCAGTCATTGTCTTGATGTCACTCAGTCGCGGCGCATTGGTCAGCGTCAGCGGTTCTTCGCTGAGCAACGTTGCGGGCATCAGCGTCAGGCATGCGTTCTTGGCCCCCGCAATCGGTATCTGACCGTTCAGCGGCCCGTTGCCCGTTACCAAAATCGAATCCATCTGCTCTTATCCCTCGTCCTTGCCGGTCTTGTCCTCGGATGCCGCCCGCGCTTTGGCCTGCGCCTTGCGCCGCGCCATATTCGCCTTAAGCGCGGCCTTAAGCCGTTCTTCGCGCGCGTCCCCGGATTTACCGTCTTTTTTAGGTGAATTTTTATCTGCCATTGTCTTTCTCTACAGGAGACGAAAAAAACCGTCCAGACACCCTTGCGCCGCGTTTCGTTTGAGTCTAATCACCCGCCCACAGCGCTGCTGTAGCTCAGAGGTAGAGCACTCCCTTGGTAAGGGAGAGGTCGAGAGTTCAATTCTCTCCAGCAGCACCATGATTTCCTTATATTCGTCAAAAACTTATGCCGAACCAACGGCTTGCGCTTGCAGACTCCTACACAGGAGTCCTACACAGTGACCCTTACCATGCCTACACCAGTCAAAGACAAAAAGAGCAGAATCTACTACGTCAGGGTGCGCGTTCCAGCGGACCTTAAGGGAATCGTTGGCCGCGCTGAGGTGTCAAAGTCACTCCGCACGAGAGACCCAGCAGTCGCCAAGGAGCGATTTGCGGCTGAGTACGCCAAAATTCAAAAGCGGTGGGCTTCCCTTCGGGCAAAGCCTGAACCCCTCCCATTGAAAAAGATCGTCGCACTTTCGGCGCGCGTGTATTTCCGCCTTATGGAAGTATTGGAAAATGAACCGGGAGAGCCTGAGATTTGGCACCGCGTTCTGGAACTGAGCCAACAGGCGGAGGCTGCTGAGGGCGGGTTAGAAAAATGGTATGGAGATGCCACTGACGAGATATTGGCAGAAGAAGGAATTGCTGTAGACGAACCGACGCGCGCTCGTTTGCTACGCGAAGTCCATAGGTCTTGGACGCAGGCAGCTAGGTTCTGGACCCATTAATTTGGTTGTCGCCCTCTCGGTTGCGTGATTCAAGCGCCTGAGTTTCAGGGGTATATCATGAGCAACCTATTCTGGCTGACGGACGAACAGATGGCACGTCTTCAGCC
>NZ_OMPH01000034.1:0-3016 GCF_900312795.1 Ruegeria sp. AU67 | reverse complement strand
GTGGCGTTTGCCGTTCACTTTCACGAATACTTCGTCTAAATGCCACTTCCATTTTGAAAAGGCTCGGAGTTGCTGAATACGCTTCCGTCTGATTTCAGCAGCAAACATCGGGCCAAACCTGTTCCACCAATATCGGACAGTTTCGTGGCTCACGTCGATGCCTCGCTCGTGCAGCAGATCTTCGACATTCCGAAGCGAGAGCGCGAAACGGATGTACAGCATCACCGCAAGGCGGATGATCTCGGGACTGGTTTTAAAGTACTTGAAAGAGGCAGGTCTGGTCATGGGCAAAAGCTACGCAACACCCCAACCCCGCTCAAGCAATGTTCTTCTGACAAGACCGTTTGATCTAAGCTGCTCAAGGAAAGCCAGACAAAAACCGCTTTGAGCTCAATGTCGCCGTTCGCTACAGAGCGGCACAATAGTGTCGGATGAATGTCCATTCTGGGCTCAACGCAGTCATCTGAGTGTTTTCTCAGTTGACCGATTAGCGGCTTTGAGCGGACGATCACCCCCGAAAACTTGGAGTATCGACCAAGAACGACCGCTCTCACCAAAAGCGGTCGCTCTCCCAAATCTTGGCAACGACCGGCTTGCGGACAAAGCGGCCTTTCGTAGATTGGCTTGTTTTTGTGCTTTATCTTGTATGTTGGTGTTGCAAAGTTCGGCTGCTCGACCAAAGCTCAGGTGACACTTTCCTGAAGTTGAAGGAGATCCCATGGTCAATCTGGGCACACAGCCGATCAGGACTCAAAGTGATATTTCTGAGTTCGAAGAAGAAATGACGCTTGAAGAGCGTTTACCTGAGCAAAGCATCTTGGATGTCTTTATCAACAGCGCCGACCGCGATCCTGATGCGACTGCGCTGACAATGCTGATGACCGGAACTGAAGACGAAGAGCCGCGTCGTGTGACCTATAAACAGTTGCTGGGACAGATAATGCGCGCTGCAAATCTGTTTGCAGCGATTGGAGGTGAAGCACCGGGCGTTGCGTTTATGCTGCCCGCTTTGATTGAAACCCACGTCACTTTGTGGGGAGCAGAAACGGCTGGGTACGCTGTTCCGATCAATTTTCTTTTGCAGCCTGAGAGCATAGCTGAACTTCTCAAAGCCTCCGAGGCAAAGATCCTTGTTGCTCTTGGCCCTCATCCACAGCTGGATATTTGGGAGAAAGCTCTAGCAATGAGGGAGCAGGTTCCGGGCCTCGTACTTGTGCGCATTTCTCCGCCGGGTACACCGCCCGAAGAAGGAGTTATTGATCTTGCCGGTGCTTTGATGGCCCAACCTGATGATCATCTGACTTTTGGGGAGGCGCGCAGGGGTTCAGATCTGGCGGCCTATTTTCACACCGGGGGCACAACCGGTGTACCAAAGCTTGTTGCGCACACCCACCGCAGCCAGCTGGTCGCAGCATTCGGGGGAGCTGTCATGTGCGGCTTTCGCTCTGATGATGTATTTACCGCTACTTTTCCTCTTTTTCACGTCGCCGGAACGATTGTCGGCGGTCTCAGTTGCTTTATGGCAGGCGTTGAACTGCTCGTCATGACTCCTGCCGGTTTGCGAAATCCAGCAGTTGTCGCAAGCTTTTGGCGTCTTGTCGCAGAATACAAGGTTACAATTGTTGGCGGCGTACCAACTGCGATTGGGGCGATCTTGCAAACGCCAATTGGCGATCATGACATCTCGCACGTGCGGGCGGGCGCGACTGGCGCTTCATTGCTACCGCCTGCGGTCGGGCAGAAGTTCAAGGAAGTGACCGGCTGCACTCTTTTTGAAATTCTGGGCATGACGGAAGCTTCCGGATTGATCAGTATCGATCCACTCTGCGGTACGGGTACTGCAGGTTCAGTTGGCTGGGCGTTACCTTACACAAATGTCGACGTTCTCAAGCTGGAAAGCGATGGTGGTCTTGGAGCGGTGTGTGAGATTGGCGAAATCGGTGTTGTAGCCATCAAAGGTCCTCACTTGTCGCCCGGTTACAGCGTTCCAGAATTCAACAGCGAGGTGTTCATAAACGGTGTCCTGAATTCGGGCGACTTGGGGTACAAAGATGCGAATGGGTGCCTTTATATTGCCGGACGCTCCAAAGATCTGATTATCCGAAGCGGCCACAATATCGATCCGGTCATGATTGAGAATGCGATGAGTACCCACCCTGCTGTCGCGTTGGCAGCAGCGGTCGGCATGCCCGATCCTTATGCCGGAGAACTGCCGATATGTTTCATTCAGGTCCACACATCCGATGAGGTTACCGTTGAAGAACTAATGGCACACGCTCAGAACACTATCGATGAAAGACCAGCTTGGCCGAAGATTATTAAGATTGTTGATGAGATACCGCTGACGTCAGTCGGCAAAATCTTCAAGCCAAGTCTGCGGTGCGATGCTGCAAAGCTGGTAGTATCAAATCTGCTTCGTGAACAACTGAAGTTGCCCGACGCTCACGTGCAAGTGGAGGCCGGCGGGCCACGCGGACTTTGCGTCACAGTGTGCCTTTACGAGGCAGACGCGTCGTCTAGGTCCAGCGTTGAACAGAAGCTTCATGACTTCCTTTTCGAGACGCGCGTTGAAGTGGGATCGTAGGGAACAACTCTCAACACGGCTCAAATTGCCAATCCCAAAAAATATTGTGTTGCCGGTGGCCATTGTGCGAGCCTTTTGATTGTTCAGCTGCTAAATGCTCTCACAGCATCCAGTTCCCATGACAACGGCTGCAATGGGCTCAAAACAGACCTTCGCCTCAGCTTGCTCGAAGGTGCTGTCAGACCAATTCGAAGCAGTCTCTGTTTACCCCTAATTGCCGGAACTTATGCTGAACAAAGTTGGCGCCACTCGGAGAGAGCAGCGGCGCGGTTGAGCTTGAAATTGTCTCTGCTGTAGAGGGCGCTTTCCTGATTGAAATGGTTGTGGACGGAAGAATGAACTGCGGCGAACTTCTGCAAACATCGCATTTGCCTGAAGCGGAGCATCGCACGTTCTCGTCGTCGAAATGGCAGATGGGAATTCTCGGCCCGA